>JALSPJ010000117.1 GCA_026985995.1 Anaerolineales bacterium | reverse complement strand
TTCGGAACCCGAAACCCGAGCCCTGCGGGATTTTCTGCTGCGGCCCGATGTGCACCCCGAGGCTTTGGTGAGTTATCACAGCGCGGCGTTGGGCATCTTTCCGGGTGGGTGGCCCGAGCCGCACCCGCCCTCGGTGGAACTGGCGCAGGCCCTGGCGCAGGCGACGGGCTATCGCTACCCCCCGTCAGATTACGGCTGCGCCTTGACGGGCCAGCTGGTGGATTGGACCGCCTGGGTGTTAGGCATCCCCTCGGTGGACATTGAGTTGAGCAACCACCAGGATATCGATTGGCCCCAGGCCCGGGCCGCGTTGCAGGTGCTGTTTGGCTGGCAGGTGCCGGTGCTTCGTGTGGAGGAATAGGCGGTACCCGGGGGCGGTGATGGCGCATGGCCCTCTGCTGCGCGAGGTTACGCCAGGCTTTCGGCTTGGCGAACCTGGTATTCGATGCCGTAAGGTGGCCGCGCCCGGCGTGAAGCATCCGGGATTTCTACAACGCCGATTGACATTTCACACGGAGACACAGAGAACACAGAGAGGATAATTTCGCCCGTTTCTCTGTGTTCCCCGTGCCTCTGTGTGACTTTATCAGTATTTGAAAAAGCCCTGGTAGCAAATAGAGACGCCCCCGATGCTTTGTGCGGGATGGATAGATGGCCCGGCCTTGGCCAACAAAATGAATCTGTTCCGGCGCGTTGAGGACCTGAAAGGCTTCGTTTTCGTCGATGCCTCGTCGCTGCATTTGGAAGCGCGCGTGTTCACGCTCAAAACAGGGCCATGCTGAGCTCCCGACGGTATTGTTTGGTGAGGGGGTGCTGCTGGCCCAAAACCTCGAAGATGCCCAGCAAAATCTTGCGCGGCATGTCGTCGCGATAGTGCTTGTCGCGGCGAATGATTTCCAGCAGGCCGTCCATGGCGGCTTCCACATTGCCGCGACGCAGCAGGTCCAGCGCGCGGCGGTACATGGCCTCTAAGGGGTCATCGCTTTCGCCCGCGGGGTGGGTTTCGGCCCACACCAGGGCTTCGGCCAAAGGCAGCAGCATTTGCGCGGCCTGGTACTCCTTGCTGGCGGGGAAATCGCGCAGCAAGGGCAGGGCTTCGCGAGCCCGGCCTTGCATGATGAGGGCCTTGGCCAGGCCCAGGCGGGCATGGGCCAGTTCCGGCCGTTGTTGCAGCACTTCCCGATACACGGCTTCCGCTCCTTGCCAGTCGTGCATACCCAACAAACTATCACCTTTCTCCAAAGCCAGGTCCGTCGGCGAAGGGGCCAGTTTGCGCACGAAGGCCCGAATTTGGGCCTCGGGCAGCGCGCCCACGAATTCCCCCACCACCTGGCCGTTGACGAACCCCTTGACCGTGGGGATGCCGCGCACGCCGTAGCGCATGGCCAGGGTGGGGTTTTCGTCCACATTCACCTTGGCCAGGCGGAACGCGCCCTGGGCCTCCAGGGCCAGGCGTTCCAAGATGGGCCCGATGACCCGGCAGGGGCCACACCAGGGGGCCCAAAAATCCACCACCACCGGCCGTTGCCGGGAGTATTGCAGCACTTCCTGGTCGAAATCGGCTTCACTTACCGTGACGATATCCGCTTGCGGCATACCAACCTCCAAAAACACCACGAGCCTGCCCCCCAGGGCGGGCCCGATGGCGCGATGGTGTTGCAATGCACGGGGAAGGGCCCCGGTTGGGGCGTTTTCATTATAGCATAGGGATGGCTCAAACAGGGCCGGGGTACAAATTTCTTACGAAAATCTTATAAATGCGCCGTTGGGGGCAACCGGCCCCTGCTGCCTTCAAAGGCTGCCGCGCGGACTGTACGGCGCACTTCTGTTTCTTGAAGTAGAGATTTGAAATTTCTAAAGAGCACTTGACTTTTTCTTGAATATACTGTACAATACCCAGCGAAAGTTCAAAGGAGGTTTTTATGGCGCAGCCCCTTCCCGCCCGTTGCCCCTTCTGCCAGGGCCCACTCACGGTCACCCGTTTACATTGCGACGCGTGCGATATCACCATCGAAGGCCGCTTCTCTGCGGTGCTGGCGTCGCCTCTGGCGCGCCTTTCCGAAGCCCAGCTGCGTTTCGTCGAGGCCTTCCTGCGGGCCGAAGGCAAGTTCTCACGCCTGGAAAGAGAATTGGGGCTCTCGTACCCCACCCTGCGCAACCGCCTGCGCGAAATTCTGCAGACCATGGGAGCCGCGCCCGCCGCCGGGCCGGTTCCACCCAAAACCCCATCGTCGGCCGAGCGGCAGCGCATTCTGGACGAGCTGGAGGCCGGGCGCATCACGCCCGACGAGGCCGCCCGCCGGCTGCGGGGTCTGCCCCCCAACGACGCTCCCCCGAGCTGACGCCCTGTGTGGAGGTTCCTTATGTGGGCGCTGTTTTGGACCGCGCTGAAGAAAGAATGGGCCATCATGCGCAGCTATGGCCTCAATTTCTTCATGCAGTTCGTCACCCTGATTCTCGTCTTCGTCTTTCTGTATTTCGGCCTGGGCTATGTGGGCGGCGGCCCCAAAGTGAGCCAGACCCAGGAAGGCCTCATGGTGGGCTATTGGCTGTGGGTGGGCATCATCATGAGCCTGAGCAATTTCTCGTGGAATGTGATGCAGTACGCGCAGCAGGGCCTGCTGGAGCAGCTCTACATGACCCCCTGGCGGCTGCGGGGCATTTTGGCCGTGGAAGCCGCGGCCAGCTTCGTCATTTACTTTCTGTCCAATCTGGGGCTGTTGTTGTTTTTCATGCTCATTACCGGCCGCTGGTTGCGCCTGGAGCCCGTGACCACTTTTCTGCTGTATGTGGCCACCCTGCTGCCGGGTTATGGTCTGGGCTACCTGCTGGCCGGGTTGGCCATGCGCTACAAGAACATCGCCCAGCTGTTCAATGTGCTGCAGTTCGTCATGGCCGGGCTGTTGACCCTGCCCGTGGACCGCTATCCCTGGCTGAATGTGCTGCCCTTTGCCCAGGGCGTCCGCATGTTGATTACCCATGTGCGCCACGGCACTTTGGCCTGGCAATTCCCCTGGCCGGCGTGGGCCGTGCTGGTCGGGCAAACGCTGGTCTACTTCGCCCTGGGGCTGACGCTTTATGGTCGCCTGGAGAATGCAGCCCGAGAGCGGGGCCTGTTGGCGCACTACTGAACCGCGGGGAGGCTGGCAATGGCGGAATCTTGGGCCCTGGAAGTACGCGACCTGCGCAAGGTGTATCCGCACCGCCCGCCGGTGGAAGCCGTGCGCGGGGTGAGCTTTCGGGTGGCCGAGGGCGAGATTGTGGCCCTGCTGGGCCCCAATGGCGCGGGCAAAACTACCACCCTCAAGTGCATCCTCAATCTGGTGAAGCCCACCGCGGGGCAGGTGCGGGTGTATGGCCGGGATCACAACGACCAGCGCTTTCTCTATCGCCATGTGGCCGCGGTGTTGGAAGGCAACCGCAACATCTTCTGGCGTCTCACGCCCCGCCAGAACCTGGAAACTTTCGCCATATACGCCGGCGTGCCTTCCCGGCTGGCTCGCAGGGCCGTGGAACGCTGGCTGCACTTTTTCGGCCTGGAAGGGCTGAACCGCGAGACCCGGCACCTTTCCCGGGGGCAGCAGCAAAAAGTGGCCCTGGCCGCGGCCCTGGTGCGCGAAACGCCCTTGCTGGCCCTGGACGAACCTACTTTGGGCCTGGATGTGGAGGCCAAGCGGGACCTGGTGGCCCTCATCCGCCGCCTGGCCCAGGACGAGGGCAAGACCATTCTGCTCACTTCCCACCAGATGGAAGTGGTGCAGGCCCTGGCCCACCGGGTCATCGTCATCCAAAACGGCCGGGTGGTGGTGGAAGACACCCCCGACGGCCTGCGGCAGCTGTTCGCGGCCCAGGCTTATGTGCTCACCCTGCGCCTGCCGCCCGGCACAGACCTGGCGCCCTTGGCTGCCCGCTGGCAGGCGCGCCTGGAAGGCCAAACCAACGGCGAAGTGCGGGTGCGCGTCATGCTGCCCCAGGCCGCCGCGCTCTATCGCCTGTTCGCGGATTTGGAAGCTTTGGGCGCGGAAGTGCGCAGCCTGACGCCCGACATGCCCGATTTGGAAGAAGCCTACCTGCGCCTGCTCGGCCACCCGCCACCCACCGCCCGCTACCCGCCAACTTCCACCCTCTAACCGCCAACCACCAACCACCAACCTCTACCCTCTAACTTCCCCCCTTCCGGAGGCTTCCCATGTCCATCGATGAACGCTTGCGCATTCTCAAAATGGTCGAAGAAGGCAAACTCACCGCCGAAGAGGCGGCTCAGCTGCTGGCCGCGCTGCAAGACACCCCGCCCGTCGATGTTGAGGTGCCGCCGGCGACGGGCCACCGGGCGCGTTGGCTTCGCATTCGGGTGCACGAGGCCAACGGCAAGGCCAAAGTCAATATCAAAGTGCCCCTCAAATTGGTAAAATGGGGGTTGGCATGGGTTCAACGCTACGCCGGTCTGACGGGCCAGGAAATGGAAGACCTGAGCCAAGCGCTGGAAGCCGCGTTGACCGCCGACCAGGTGGGCCCCATCGTGGAAGTCGAAGACCTCGAAGCCGGCGAACGGGTTGAAATCGTTCTCGAATGACCCCGGCGGCTCGGCCTCGGGCCGCCGGTTCCCCCAAGGAGGGAGCATGGCTGCTCGAGATGCTTTGTGGCGCCGCCTCATGCTGGGCCTGGCCACCGTGGGCCTGCTCGACGCCGCGTACCTCAGCTGGCTCAAACTGGCCGGCAAGGAGGCCGCGTGCGCGGGCATCGGCGACTGCGATGTGGTCAATTCCAGCCCTTACGCGGAGCTGTTCGGCATCCCCATCGCCCTGCTGGGCGCGGGGGTCTATGTGCTCATCCTCGCCCTTTTGCTGGCGGAACCCCGCCTGCGCGCGGCGCAACGCATGGCCGCGGTGTACGCGGTCTTTGGCCTCACTTTGTGGGGCGTGCTTTACTCGGCCTACCTCACCTACATCGAAGTCGCGGTGCTGCACGCCATCTGCCCCTTCTGCGTGGTCTCGGCCCTGGTCTTGCTTTTTCTGTGGATTTTGGCTATCATTCGGGTGCTCTCGGCACCCTGGGAAGCGGCCGAGACCATTCCACCCTCAGGAGGGGGATAAATGCCCCGCATCCGCTGTTTTTACGAGGATTGCATCTTCCTGGACGAAGGGTACTGCTCCGCGGCGGTGGTCGAGATTGACCCCAACGAAGGCTGCCTGACCTACAAACCCGCCAGCGAGTACCTGGAGGCCGACACCGCCGAGGAATGGGACGACGACCTGCTGGCCGAAGAGCTGGAGGCCGACGACTTGTGGGATGAAGACGAAGAGCTCTGAGCGCGCCTTCCCCCAAAGGCACCGCGCCGTGGGCCTGCACCGCGGCGCGGTTTTGTTTTGGGGAACCGACCGGGGGCCATGGCACGCCGCGAGTGATATACTTCCTTCCGTGTTGGGGCACGGTGGCGTGCCCCCCAGGAGGCAGAACCATGTGGCGCGGTTGGTTTTTCACCCCTCAAGGCCATTGGCGTGTGGGCTGGCGCGTCGCCTTCACCGCGCTGGCGTGGATGGCCATCACCCTGGCCCTGAGCACCCTGCTGGCCGTGCTGGCGGTGTTGCAAAAGGTCGATTGGCTGGCCCAGGTGCAGGCCCAGCGCATGAGCCTGCTGGGATTCATGCTCTTGGCCGCGATTTCGGCTCTGGCCACGGGGCTCACCCTGGCCGTGGCCCGGCGCTTTTGGGAACCGGCCACCTGGGCCGACTGGGGGCTGGACATGCGCAGCCCCTGGTGGTGCGACGCGCTGTTGGGTTTTGCCGTGGGCGGCTTGATGATGATGGCCCTGGCCGTGGCCCTGTACCTCACCGGCCACGCGCGTTGGCAACCCGGGCTGTGGGGCCGCGCACCGTGGCCCCAGGCCGCGACCCTCACCCTGCTGTGGCTGGTCACCTTCGCTCTGGTGGGCTGGTACGAAGAAGCCCTTATGCGGGGTTATGTGTATGGCACCCTGGCCCAGGGCATGCCCCGCTGGGCCGCGGCGGTGCTTTCCGCGCTGGTGTTCGCCGCACTGCACACCGACAACCCGGCCTTTGGCCCGCGGGCCTTCGTGGGGCTGTTCGCCGCGGGGCTGTTCTTCGCCGCGGTGCGGGGTTTTACCCCCTGGGGCCTGGGGCTGCCCGTGGGCGTGCATTGGGGGTGGAACTTCTTCGAGGGCGTGGTGCTGGGCTTTCCGGTCTCGGGGTTGAACCTCACGCCCTGGTGGCAGGCTCAGGTGCAGGGCCCGGCCTGGTGGACCGGCGGCGCGTTTGGCCCCGAAGCCGGGCTGGTGCTGGCCGTGGCCCTGGCCGTGGGCTGGTTCCTGCTGCGTGAACGCCTGCGCCCCGCGGTTGAGGAGGGCCGGGCATGAGCGCCCCCTGGCTGCCTGTCGTCGCTGCTGCGCCGTTGGCCCTCATTTGGGTGCTCATGCTGCGCTACCGCTGGAGCGCGGCCAGGGCCGGGCTGGCCGGCTATGCCCTCACTTTGGCCCTGGCCGTGGGCGTGTTCGGCCTTTCGGCCCGGGGCCTGTGGGTGGCCCACGGCAAGGCGCTGCTGCTGAGCCTGGATGTGCTGCTCATCATTTGGGCCGCCTATGGCTTCTACCGGGTGGTGGACGAAGCCGGGGCCATCACCGATTTGGCCCACGCGCTGGCCCGCCTGACTGGCGACCGGGATATGCAGGCTTTGCTCTTGGGCTGGGCTTTCGCGTCGTTTTTGCAAAGCATGGGCGGCTTTGGCGTGCCCGTGGCCGTGGTCGCGCCCCTGCTGGTGGGTTTGGGCTTCTCGCCTCTGGCCGCGGTGGTCATTCCCGCGGTGGGGCACGGGTGGGCCGTGTCCTTTGGCTCCCTGGCCACCGCGTTTCGGGCCTTGGAAGCGGCCAGCGGCTGGCCGGGCGCGCAGGTGGCGCCGTGGGCCGCGGGGCTGCTGGGCCTGGCCGCGGTGGGAACCGGCTGGGCCGTAGCCCATGCCTCGGGCGGCTGGGCCGCGGTGCGGCGGTTGGCCTGGCGGGCCGGGCTCATGGCCCTGGCCATGGCCGGGGTGCAGTGGGCTCTGGCCACCGCGGGGCTGTGGAGCGTGGCCGCGCTGGGCGGCAGCTTAGCCGGCGGGCTGGTGGGGCTGGCCCTGGCCCCGCGGCGCAACGCGGCCGGACGCACCGCGGCTTCCCCCGCGTGGGTAGAGGCCGCGGCTGGCTATGGCCTCTTGGTCGCGGTGGTGCTGGTGGTGCAATTCGTGCCCCCGGTGCGCGCGGCGCTGAGCCCGGTGGTGCTCACCGCCGCCTTCCCCCAGGTGGAAACCGCGCGCGGCTTTGTGGTGCCCGCGGAGGCCGGGCGGCGCATCGTGCTGCTGCGGCACACGGGCGCGCGGCTGTTCTACGCCGCGTGGCTGGCCGCGGCTTTCTACGCCTGGCGTGGACGCTACCGGCCTGGCGTTCTGGCCCGGGTGCTGCGGGCCACGGTACGGGGTACCCGCAAGGCCACCGGCGGCATCCTCACCATGATGGCCCTGGCCGTGGTGATGCAGCACGCCGGCATGACCGAAGCCCTGGCCCGGGGGCTGGCCCAGGTGGCCGGCGCGGCTTACCTGTGGGTCGCACCCTGGCTGGGCGCGCTGGGCGCGTTCATGACCGGCAGCAACACCAATTCCAATGTGCTCTTCGGTTTGCTGCAGCGCCGCACCGCGGAATTGCTGGGCCTGGCCGTGCCTTTGGTGCTGGCCGCGCAAACCGCGGGCGCGGCCGTGGGTTCCGTGCTGGCCCCGGCCAAGGTCATTGTGGGCGCCAGCACCACCCGCATGACCGGCCGCGAAGGCGAAGTCATGGCGGCCATGGCGCGCTACATCCTGGGCCTGTTGTTGCTCATCACCGTGGCCGCCTGGCTGGCCAGTGGGTGGTGAGGCGGCGGTTCTTTGGCCAGATGTTTGGCGCATTGTAGATGTGGGTGACACGGCCGCAGGACGATGCCTTGTGCTAAAATTTAGGCATGGCCCAAGAGAACAGTGGTATTTTGTTTGAAGTGCAGACTCCCTTGGGATTTCGTGTCCGCGTGACAAGAGCCTATTGGCGCATCATTACCGAAATCAAGCATCCCGTGATGCGCGGACGGGAAGCGGATGTGCAAGAGACTTTGCGCAATCCGGATGAGATACGGGTAAGCAAAAAGGACCCGCGCGTGTATCTTTTCTATAAGCCCGAGCGGTTGGGGCGTTGGGTATGCGCGGTCGCTAAGCGGCTCAACGGTGAAGGGTTTTTGATAACCACTTATCCAACCGACGCGATAAAGGAAGGGAAACGAGTATGGCCGAGATAAAGGTGTATTTTGACCGAGAAGGAAATACTTTGACGGTTTGGTTTGGTAACCCCGAAGAGGAGCATGTGTGTGAAGAGACGGGGGAGGGAATCGTTTTGATGAAGGACAAGAAGGGGAAGGTGATAGGGTTTGAGAAGTTGAATTTTATGGAGGAGAAAACAGAGCTGGTGAAAGTAACCTTTGAGACCGTTGCCGTGTAAGAGGGTTCGGGGCGCCAAACGGGCTGTGAGCAAGACAGGAGCGAGAAAGGCCCGCTGGCAAATCGGTAACTTTGCCTGACCGAGCGCCCAATGGGCGCGCCTTTTGCCATATTCGTGGACCGCAAAAGGCCAGGTGCCTTGGTGGTGCCAGGCCCTGGATGTGTCGCCGTGTTGTTGATGCCAGCGTTATGATATACTTTGTCATATCCCCCGACGGAGGCCGTGAGATGAAAGTGTCGGTCCCCCGCGACAATTTAGCCTATGGGCTCAATGTGGTCGGCCGCGCGGTCGACCACCGCAGCAGCAACCCCATCCTGCGCAATGTGCTGCTGGCCACCGACGAAGGGCGGCTGCGCCTTTCGGCCACCGACATGGAGCTGGCCATCACCTGCTGGGTGGAACCCGAGGCCATTGAAGAAGAAGGCGCGACCACGGTCGAGGAGCGCCTGTTTTCCAGCCTGGTGAGCACCCTGCCCAACGATGTGGTGCACCTGACCTACGACGAAAACAGCCAGACTCTGCAGGTGGCCTGCGCGGGCAGCCTGAACACCCTGCATTGCCTGCCCGCGGACGAATTCCCCCCGCTGAACCTCGACGACCAGGGTACCGCGGTCACCCTGCCGGCCGCGCAATGGCGGGAAGTGGTGCAGCAGGTGGTCTTCGCCGCGGCCAAGGACGACGCCCGGCCCGTGCTCATGGGCGTATCGGTGCGTTTGGAAGGCTCCCGCCTGGAGCTGGCCGCTACCGATGGCTACCGCCTTTCGGTGCGCCGTCTGGACCTGGAAGCCGACCCCGGTGTGACCTGGCAGGTGGTAGTCCCGGCCCGGGCCCTGAGCGAACTGGCCCGCATTGCTTCCAAAACCGCCGGCGAAGTGCGCTTTGGCGTGCTGAGCGAGCGCCAGCAGGCCGTCTTCCGCACGGACCATGTGGAAGTAGTCTCCCAGCTCATCGCCGGGAAGTTTCCCGACTACCCGCGCATCATCCCTGAGGGCTATCAGACCCGGGTGGTGGTGGCGCGCGATGCCTTTCTGGCGGCCTGTCGACGAGCCGAGGTCTTTGCCAGTGAGGGGAACAACATCGTCAAGCTGGACATTCAGCCCGGCGACGATGCGCCCGGCGTGGTGGAGGTCAGCGGCACTGCGGACGAGAAGGGCTCCAGCACTTCCCGCCTGACCGCGGTGGTCGACGGCCCGGCCATCACCATCGCCTTCAATGTGCGCTTCTTGCGGGAGGCCGTCGAAGCCGTGCCCACCCCCGATGTGGCTTTGGAGCTCATCGCGCCCGAAAACCCGGGCGTGCTGCGGCCCGTGGGGCGCGACGACTTTCTGCACCTCATCATGCCGGTCAAACTCTAAGCCCGGCCTCGAGCCACGGCCGCGGCCCGCGTGGGTTCCCCAAGAGGAACCGGCGTGGGCCGCGCGCTTTTTCAAGACGCGGCGCGCACCCGGCGGGCCCAACGCACCAGCACCGCGTCGCTCAGGGCCGGAAAGTGCGCGTTCAGCCACACCAAGGGGCTCATCCACCAGGGCGACACGCGGCCGCGGCGAGGGTGATGGGCCAGCCGCCACAGCACTTCCGCGGCCTGCTCGGCCGACAGGGCCACCCCGCGCCCCCGCTTGGGCGGCCGCACCCGTTCGTCGCGAAACGCATGTTGGCCAAATTCGGTGCGCACCGGCCCCGGGTACCATCCCACCACCCGAATGCCGTGGTCGGCTACCTCTCGGCGCAACGCTTCGGTGAAGCCCCGCAGGCCGAACTTGGTGGCCGCGTACACGGTGTAGAAGGGCAGGCCAACCCAGCCGGCTACCGAGGCCACATTGATGATGACGCCCCGGCGCTGGCGCTGCATGGCGGGCAGAAAGGCCCGGGCCACCCACATGGCGCCCAGCAGGTTCACTTCCACCTGCAGGCGAATGTCGGCCTCGGGGTCCAGGGCGGTGAGTTCGGCCAGCCGGCCCAGCCCCGCGTTGTTGACCAGCACATCCACCCGGCCCCAAGTTTCGAGCACGGCGTGGGCCAGGGCCTGCACCTGGTCGGGCCGGCGCACATCGGTGGGCAAGGGTAGGGCCTGGCCGCCTTCCTGGGCAATGGCCTGGGCCAGGGCCTGCAGCCGTTCGGCCCGGCGGGCAGCCAGGGCCACCCGATAACCGCCCCGGGCAAAACGCCGCGCCGCGGCCGCGCCAATGCCCGCGCTCGCGCCGGTAATCACCGCCACCGGTTGTTGCGTCATCGGTCACCTCCCTTGGGCCTTGTCTTGCGGGTTTCAGCATTTTATCATGGTGGGGGAACCAGCCACGACCCGGGAGGCCGCGATGGGCAACAAAAGGCGCGTGTTCACCGTGGGACATGGCAACCGCTCGTGGGAAGATTTTTGGGCCGTATTGCAGGGGGCCGGCGTGCAGCAGGTGGTAGATGTGCGCCGGTATCCCCGCTCCCGGCGCTGGCCGCATTTCAATCGGGAGGCGTTGGCGGCCGCGCTGGCCCGCCAGGGCGTGGGCTACCACTGGCTTGGGGAAGCGTTGGGGGGCTATGCCCAGCCGCCTTACCCGGCCTACATGCAAACCGAGGCCTTTGCCCGGGGCCTGGCGCACCTGGAGGCCCTGGCCGCGCGGCAACCCACCGCGGTGCTATGCGCGGAGCGGGACTGGCGGCGGTGCCATCGCCGCTTCATTGCCGACGCCCTGTGCGCCCGGGGGTGGCAGGTGGTGCACCTGCTGAAGGCCCAACGCCACGAGCCGCACCCGTGCCCTCTGACGGACCTGGGCCTCAGGCCAACAGACCGTGCACCTTGAGCAAGCGCAGCCCTTCCAGCCGCAGGGCTTCGGGGTACAGCGCGCGGTAGATGGCGCAGTTGGGGTTGCGGGCATCCCAACGCCCTGTGGCGCGGTAAGTCTCCAGGGGACAACCCCCGGCGCACAAATAGCGGAAGGGGCAGGAGGCGCAATCCGGGCGCGCGTCCATGGGCAGGTTTTGGATGGGGCCGTGGGCCAGCTTTTCGGGGGTGAGTTCTCCAACCGGGCCTAAGGTTTCCTCCAGGCGCATGTGGCACGGCGCGACTTGTCCCTGAGGCGTAATAACCAGATAAGCCTGGCCCACGCCGCAGGGATGTTGGTGGGGCAGGCCGCTGCCCCGGTCCATCAAGCCATCGAGGAACGGCCAGGTGGGGAGGTAGCGTTCCAGCACCTGGAAGGCGGCTTGCATGCCCTGGATGATGGTTTCTTCCTCCAGGGCCAGGTCTTCCGGAGGGCGCAGGTTCCAGGGTTGACGATAGAAGTTGATGCTGAAGGGCAAATCCCGCTCCAAAACCCATTGCAGCGTTTGGGCCAGGTAAGGTGCATTTTGGCGGGTGAGGGTGATGGTGACCGATGGCCGCACGCCCGCGGGGAGCAGAATGTGGTCCACCGTATGCGCCAGGCGTTGGAACGCGCTTTGGCCATCGACCGCGGGGCGGGCGCGGTCGTGAATGTCGCCCACGCCGTCTAACGAGATGGCGACTTTGATGCGCTGCTGGTGCAGCCATTGCACCTGCTCGGCCGTCAAGCGCGTGGCGTTGGTGAGCAACACGGCCCGGAATTGCAGGCCCGCATTTTCGGCCACGCGCCGCGCTTCGGGGTGCAGCCGCTGTAACAAATCCCAGGTGAGGGTGGGTTCGCCGCCGGCATATTTGAGCTTCAGGCCCTGGAAGCCATAACGACGCGCGTAAGCCGCCAGGTCGTGCACGGCCCGCCGCGCGGTTTCCCAGGCCATGGCCCGGGGCCGCTTGCGCACATAGCAATAGGGGCAAGCCAGGTTGCACGCGTCCGTAAGGTGGAACCAGGCGGTCAGGGTGGTGGCCCGGGTGATGGGCGGCGGTGGCGGTGTGCTGCCCTGGGGCCAGATGAGGGCCGCGGCCCACAGCTGCGCATCGATGGGGTGCCCCATGGGCTGCGGTTGGGTAAAGGCCTGCCAGCGCCGATACGCGGCTGCGTTGAGCACCACCGGCCCCTGGGGTGTATAGGGGCTGAAGAGCAACCAATAGCCTGGCCGTAAGGGCCATTGCAATACCTCAGCGACCTGGGTCAAGAGCGGAGCCGATGCGTCGACCGCGGGCAAAGGCCGCACCGGCGTTGGCGCTGGGCACGCGCAGTCGTTTTCCATCGCCGTTTCCATGGCCGCCCGATGGAGCAGCCCACCCGTCGCATTGGCAGGCGCGGTCTCACAGGCGCAATCGTCTTCCACGGTGCGGAAAGTACGCCGCGCCCATAATTGTGGCCGCGCCGCGCGAGGGGAATTTGGCAAAGCGTTCACGGAGTGCCTCCGGGGGATGCGTGGTGACGAACAGCGTTCGAGCCATTGCCGTTGGTCTCCTCCGGGAAGTAGACATCGTGCAGCCAGCGGGGCAGGTCCGAATGGTCGTCGGCCGCGATGCCTTGGAAGGCGCGCCATTCCTCGCTAATGCCCTGGCAAATTTTGTCACAATCTGCAACCTGAAAGTGGCACTCTTTGATTTTGTCTATCAGATTTTTCAAATTGTCACTGCGCCGATAAATATCCCACCAACCCTGGATGTACGCAAAGAATTTATGCGCGTTCTCCTTTGCCCACCGCTTCGTTGCTTCATCCGTTTCACCTTGTTTCGGGTCGAGCCATTCCCGGAAATAGCGCTCCGCGAAGCGAAAAGCCATGCGGATGGAGCGCGATTGGGGGCCGAACAGGCGGCCATATAACACAGCCTTCACCAGAGAGCGGGACGCGATATCTAACGCTTCTTCATTGGTGGTCCTTTCCTTCTGCAGCCAATCCAGCCACGCGCGTTCGAGCCACAAACCGCTCTCGAAACGGTAGCGTTTGGCCAACAGGTTCCAATAGGGCGTGTGTTCCGGCTTGCGTTTGGGCGGCTTAAAAGTGGGGTGGCCGTCTTGGTCGAGTTTTTGACGCTCCTCCAGCCTGCGCTGGGCCTCTTCTTTCTCTGCAATCACCGCCTCTCGAGGGACAACTTGTTTCTCGACAACTTCCTCGATCAGCTTTAATCCGTCCTGAATGGCCTGTCGGAGGCGCCCGCGCGACCGGGTAAATTGTGCCGTTTTGTCATCCCGCTTTGGAGCAAGCCAACGGCGCAAATAATAGGCGTACCAATAATGGGTTTCGATGATATCGACCCGCGTCGCCGCGGCCAGGGTTTGCCAGCCGCGGCCCTCGGCCTCTTCCAGGGCCTGATGGAACACGCCCAGGCTCTTTTCGTACAATCGCTGCAGGTCCATAGGAGTGTGATTATCCCTCATTTGGTCCTGATATATCTCTCCCAAGACACGCAGGGCTTCAATCCAACGCAGGGGCTCGCAAACCCCCATCACCGTGGTGAAGGCCGCTTGTCCCTGGGAGGTATCGTCGCAATGGCGGGGGTCGAAAATGTCGCTGGCTTCGCGCGCCGCCTCTTCGGCCATGCGCAGGAGGGCCTGGGGCTCGCCGCGCAGCATGAGCAACAAGCCAGGGTCCGGGCTTTTGGCCAGGCGTCGGGCCGCGAGGGCGACCTGGACGAGGGCCAAGCCCAGCCCGCGCGGTTCTTGAGCCTGACGGAACATGGCCGCGGCGCGAGCAGCCTGGCCTAAGGCCCGTAACGGTCGGCCCAATTTGTTGTTGATCAGCGCGGCCGTGTTCAACGAATAGGCATAGGGCACCGCGGCCGCCAAGTCTTCCCGTAAGGCCAGGGCCTGATAGACCAACATGAGCCCCTCGTGGGGTCGGCCGCTGTCGGTCAACGCCCGCCCCAGGTTGTTGAGGGTCGCGGCTTTCTGGGCCGGGAACTTGATGTCGCGCATATAATACAAACTTTTGCGATAGAATTTGGCCCCCTGGACGAATTTCCCCACGACGACATATCCATAGCCCAAGAAGTTGTAACCGATGGCCAAAATGCGCTGCAGGCGCGGGGCCATGGGCATGCCTCGGACCCCTTTGACGGTTTTGAGCACATTCTCCCATCCGGGGGTGCCTTCCAGATCTCCTGAAAGCCTCACATCCTGGTTCGGTGGCGTTTGCCACAGGCGTTCCAGGTCGGCCATGAGGGTTTCAAACTGCTCGAGTTTGGCTGTGTCTACATCGCCGGCCAGGATATCGGCATACCAGTGCCAGATGCGCCGTTCGCCCCAGCTCAGGGGATGCAACCACGCTCGTTGCGCTTCGCGGTCTACTTGTTGCTCGTCGCGATTTGGTTTGACCAACTTCTTGATAGCCTCTTCTATGTTGAGGGCCAACTGTTGTGCGCGCTTCACTTCCCGTTGGCCGATGAAGCGCTTCACCCAGCGCACTGTGGCTTCGGTGCGTACCGCGCGTTGTAAGCGTGTGATCTTTTCCGTAAAGTTCCCAGCATATCTCTCCGGCCATATAGCGAAACGCAACAAGTTAGACCATTGTGCAATCAAGAAATAAACCTCATGTTGGAGTAATAATTCTGCCTCTAAGTGATTAGCATACCATCGGCTTTCGCCCAAATCCAGATAATGCGAGTTCCACGCGGCAACCGGGTCTCGCAAGATATAATAATGCAAAGCCTCGGCCTCCCAAAATTGCATCTGTTGGGCGATGAACCAACGCTCCTTTTCCTCGGCAATGGTTAACGAAGGCCAACGGAGGCGCAAAGCCTGTTCCGGAGTTTCCATGCGCCAGCCGGCCAATTCCTTTTGGAACAGCGCATGTTGCTGTCGGTGGTAAGCCTCCCTTTTGTATTCAGCCCAGCGTTGCAGTTTCTCATATTGTCGTTGCCGCACCTCTTTTTCAATCTGGAACTCTTCATCGTCTCGCCTTTGACCCAGATGTTGCGCCACAATGCGGTATACCTCGTCTTGCAGGGTCAAGCGCCATTGGGTTTTCTCTTTGGGACAACCGTGGCCGTTGAAGCCATTGCCGTGGCCGTTGGGGAATTCTTCACCAAACATTTGGCGAATTTTGAGCAAGGTCAAACGCCGCAATTGATGAAATGTGGCTTCGATTTCTTCCAGGCGTTGTGGGTCAGGGCGCCATTGCTTCAGCTTTCTATCGTCTGCTGCGTCCAGCAGGAAATGCACCTGACACGGGCTCAGCCCCCGGGGGCTACGGGTCAGAGCCAAAAGGATTTTGCTGGCCAGGTCACCCTCGTGGGCGCGCCGAAAGAGCAAATCGAGGAAACGGGCTTCCAAAACATGCTGATACCGCTCCTTTTCTTCGTCGGGAATCTGCTGATGGGCCAGCTTCCGCAACGGTATGGGGATGCTGTCGCTCGTCAGCAACACATCGGTATACATGGCCAGACGTACCGGCTCCCCACCGGTGAGGCGGTGCAATACGGCAAGGGACTTCTCGTCCTGTAGCAGCGACTGCAGGTGTTCCTTGGCCGGCGATTGCTCAGGAAGCGCGTTCGAGATGCGCTGCAGGAAGCGTTTTGTTTCGCCTGGCGTAAAAGCAGACAGGGTGATCGTTTTAAGGATAAAGTTCCCGCTTTTTTGCGCCGCTTGCTCCAGCTGGTTCCAAAAGGGCTCCCCTTCGTTCTCACGACCGGCAAGGATGAGCACCGCGGGGCCGAAGGAGCCCTGCTTCAGGTGATGCAGCAGCCAGAAGGTGGTGATGAAAAGGGCTTCTTCTTCGGTAACCAGGGGCTTTCTCCGCTCCTCTGGCGAGGAGCCCCAAATACCCCAAATAGGCGAATCGAGCGGCACTGCCAGACGCTCTACCGTGTCCAAGGCCCAGACGAGGCGTATTCCCTCTTTTTTGAAGGCCTTCAGGTCCCTCCAGAAGCCCTCTTCGACCTGACTCAAGAGCTGCTGCAGTTGCTTGACATCATATTGCCCCACCAGCGCCCGCTGCCAGTCCCGCAGCCGGCGTTCGTGTTCATAAAAAGTTAACTGCCCGCGGGCCTGGGCCCAGGAAAAACTTTTTCGCATAGCCTCCAAAAAGTTGGAGCGTACGCTGAGCTCGGGCCAGGCGAAATCCAGGATATCGCTGGGAAGGTAGCGTGGCTTCTCAAACGACCAGGGCTCTTTTACTGGCGCTTGTTGGAGGCCCAGGCGTTCGTGCACATAGGGATGGCCCAGGCGCATGAGCACTTCTTCCAGCAACCGGGTCTTGCCCAGCCCCCCCTGGGCGCGGATGGCAATGACCAGAGTACGGTCGGTTTGTTGGTGGTCCTCCAAAAGTTTACGAATCTCTTGCAACTCTTTTTCGCGGCCGATGAAAATGTCGGGCCGCTGTTGCACCGGTAAAACCGCCGGGTGTTGGCTCATTTTCCGCCTCCTTACCTCGACCCCTGGCTCAACATGTGCACCGCGTCGTGAAAGAAGCGCGCCAGGGAAGCATCGAGCCGGTAGAAATGCCATTCGACTTGCCAAAACGAACCGTCGTGCAGTGGGCGCAAAAGGCGCCGGTCCCTCTCGGGCACATCCTGCACGCGGATTTTATGCCAGAAAGCATCCTGATGCGCGGCATGCGCTCGAAAGACCCGGGTGAAGGCTTGCCCCGCGGGGCTGTCGAACCAGTCTTTGCCCGCATCTTGTGCTTGCAGGGCTGCGGCCCAGGGGCGTGTCGCGGCCCGGCGGGTAAACAAACAGGCCAGGGCCAAACGCCAGGCGTGGCGGGCGCTGGGGCCTGGAACCAGCGCAGCACGTTGGGCATCCCAATAGGCGTTGAGCAAAGGATAGCGAAAGTCGAAAGCCGGCGCTGTTCCTGCCAATTGGTGGAAGGTCTGCCCATATATCTTGCGAAGTGGGCGTGGCCGGTCCTCTGAAGGGGGCCAAGGCTCCAGGAAAATCGTCTGCTGCCCTTGACTACGCAGGCGAGGTTCGTCGATGCGGCCGTAGTGCACCAGAACCATCCAGATAGGGCGACCGCGAGGGCCAGATTCCAACAAAGGACGCAACCAGACGCGTTCCACGGTTCGAATTTGCGCCGGTTCCAGACGGTCCAGTCCATCTACCAAAAGCACAAGGCCGCGGGCACGAGGGTAGGTGGCGAAAAAATGCTGGAACAAAAAGGCGATAATCTCCGCGGCATGACCAGCGACCGCGCTCGGTCTTGGCGGGGGCGCCTTCTCGATAAACGCGCGCCACAATCCGCGGCTGAGCGTCGAGGTGGGCGATGCGTCCGATGCTTCTTCGGTGAGCCGCCGCGCCCAGGGGAGATACACGGCTCTTAGCCCCTCCTGGGGGTAGCCGGCATTGATGTCCGCATGCCACTTCTGCAAGAGCCACGATTTGCCGCTACCGGGTGGGCCCTGCAGGAGCAGAATCGGTGCGTACGCACCGGCTTCCCGGGCCTCCTGGAGCCAGGCCCAAAAGGCGTCCTCGGTTTGAGGGCGCGGTACAAACCGTTGCGGCTGGTAAGGTTGTTCCGTGGTGCATATTTCCGGCAGGCTCATGCGTGCGTCTCTCCCCTGTCGGATGCCTGGCGCGCTTGTTGGCGGTACCAGCGACGATACAAGACCGCCAAGCGCCGGGGGCTCCCTTCGGCCTGGCGGGCCCACGCCTCAATCTGCTCGATGAAAGGCTCGTAGAATGGCGCTTCTTTGTCGAGGAGAACTGCTTTACGATGCTCCAACATGGCCATCAGGTCCTCGGCCCGCCATTGCAAGGCGTAACGCGCCTCGGTAGGGGCCAGCCATGGCGTTTCCTCCGGCGTTACCAAAACCCACAGCACGGGCCAATACGCGGCCGCGGGGGCCAGCCAGGCCTGCCAGTGTTCCAGGGGCGGTGGCTTCGGTTTGGTCCAATCCACGGCGACGATGACGCCTTGCCAGGACCGCAGGCCATGGGTGAGTTCCAGGAATTCGGTAAAGGCGGCCCACCAGTGCGCGCCTTGCAAAGATTGGGCATGGGTCATGGCGGGTAAGTCCGTATGCAGCCAGGTATGGAGCAAGGTGAGCATGGGTTGGATCAAGTTTTTTTGATTCGACTTCTCGGTTGACGAAAGCCATCGGTTTTTGCAGCGCAGTAATTTAGCCTGTAACAGGGCTGGCGGCCATACGCTGGCGCTTAAGTGTAAGAAAACTTTATCTACCTCGGGCGATAGTTTGAGCCACTCTATAAGATGACAACACCCAAAAGTCAACAAGCGTTGCGCCCAGACTTCCCGCAAATCTTGCCCGCCTTCGGGGGTGGCGAGGTACACCCCAAAGTATTCTGAGAATGGAAAATAACGGCTTACGGCCAGGGTCAGCGTCGTGCGTCCGTGGCCCGCGCGACCCCGAACTTGCACGACCGTTTGCCCTGGATGGGTGGTGCGGCGAATATGACGCGTCAGGGTCCGGAACAGGGGGTGTTCATCCCAAAACAGACGATTTTCGGTGCGAAACAGCCAATATTGCGCTTGGGCTTGGCTCGCATCCAGTTCGGTTTCTGGGAATAAATTGGGGGGCAGACGCGCCGCGGCATTGCTTTTGGCCCTTTTTTCTTCGGTATGCAAAGGGCTGGTTAAAGCACAAGGAGCATCCGCGCCCGGGGGCCAAGTGGGGGACACGCCTCCTGGTTGCAACTTTTGAAGCAGATGGCGAATGCGAGCGTGTTGCTCCCCCGGCGTTTGAGGCAAGGTTCGTCGTAGCCAGGACAAGAAGAGCAGCGAGTGGATGCCCAAATTGTCTTGGCCTTCTTTCCCTTGCTTTTGTATAAACCACGCCATCCAAGATAATGTGGCGGGAATCCAGCGCGGGTATTCTTGACGAATACGCTCTAAAATTTCGAGGAGGTTTGCTTCTCGTCCCGCCGATGTGTATAGTTTGTTTATATATTCCAGCGCTTCGCCCCCCTCATCACGCAGCCAGGTCAATAAATAGGGCCGGAAAAGTTGCATTTTCTGTTCAAAACGCTCTGGGAATTGTTGGCTCAATGCCGCCCGAAAATCAACAAACTGCTGGCGGAGTTTCTCCCGCCGCTGCTCACGATGATAGCGGAGCGAGCTCCAAACCCAGCTTCCCATGCCGCCTACGAGCAGGGCACTCAGGGCAATGGTACCTACCGCGCGAGCGGTCTCCATCAGTGCCCCTTCGATCCAAATTTTCCCTTCCTCCTTGCCCCCTATCACAATTTTCGCTTGTTGGACGAATGCGCTTTGGGCACCTAAATTGTAAAGCAGAAACACTTGCTCGCTGTTTTCGTGTAATCTTTTAAATGTCAGCACTTGATACGCGCCCTCGATATGCCACGCATAACGCTCCCCTTGTCCTGGCGTGGCTGCTTGAATGCGGAGCTCAGCAGGTATTTCCACTTTCAAGTCGGATTGGGGCTTACTCGTTCGTATAACAAGCTCTCGTTCCTGACGCAAAGGCAAATACTGGGGATAAAAAACAATAAGGCCATCTCCCTCCAAGATGGCCACCCGATGGGTCTCGCTGAATATTTTGGTAAGGCCCACAAAAATGCCCAAAACCAACGACAGGAAAAGCGCCGTAGAGAAGAAAGTTTGCAATTCAATGCCTAACGAATGCCACCATTGGTGGAGCCACCCGGCCTCCACTTGCGGGTTTGACGGCTCGGGATGTGACAGGTTGGCCTCGGGGGCTTTTGCCGTTTTGTTGGTGGACGCCATTTCCCCTTCGCCTTGTGATGCTATACCAACACTTACAAATACCCTTCCGCGCGCAGGAGGTAAGTTTGCCTCTTGAAATCTTTGGGATGTATCTCTATTATACCATAAATCCGCGTATTCGTCGGTTTAGTTCTTGACGCGCTGGCGCCGTGCTTCCCGCTTCTGCCCATGCCCGCAACTTCCCCTCGCCCCCTGGGTTGTGTCTAACGACGGGTTCGCCCTCTGGAGGCGCCTCATGGCCGACGCCGCGCTGGAAGTCCAGCGCCTTGCCTTTCGCTATCGCCAAAGCTCCCGCCCCGCCCTGCGCGAGGCCTCCTTCCGCGTGCCCCGCGGCGCGCTGGTGCTGGTCGCCGGGGCCTCGGGCAGCGGCAAGACCACCCTGCTGCGCATCCTCAACGGCCTCATCCCCCACGCTTATCGCGGCCACCTGCAGGGCTCCCTGCGTATTTTGGGCCGCGACCCCACTGGCGTCCCCCTGGCGCAGCGCAGCCAGTGGGTGGGCACTGTGCTGCAGGACCCCGAGCGCCAAATCATTGGCGCGTATGTGCGCAACGATGTGGCCTTTGGCCTGGAAAACCTGGCCGTGCCCCGCGCTGAGATGCGTCGTCGCGTCGACGCGGTGCTCCAGGCCCTGGACATCGCCCACCTGCGCGACCGGGAAACCTACGCCCTCAGCGGCGGCGAAAAGCAAAAAGTGGCCGTGGCCGGCACTTTGGTCATGGAACCCGAAGTGCTCCTGCTCGACGAACCCCTGGCCAATCTCGACCCCGCCGGCGTCGACGAAGCCCTGGCTCTCGTCCGCCGCCTGGTCGCGGCCGGCAAAACCGTGCTGCTCATCGAACATCGCGTGGAGGAAGTGCTGCGCATCAACCCCGACCTGGTGCTCTTCCTGGAAGACGGCGCGCAGCGTTACTTCGGCCCGGTAGAGGGCTTTTTGCAGGTGGCCCACCCCCAGGAGGTCAAACTTCCCGCGGGGGTGGCGGTGCGCCGGCTGCGCGCCTTGGGGTTGCTGGGGGAACCGCCCCCGCGCCGCGCGCGGCAGCCCGAGGCCGAACCCCTGGTGGCCCTGGAACGCGTGTCCTTCGGCTACACCGAAGCGCGCCCCGTGCTGCGCGGCATCTCCGCGGCCATCTACCCCGGCGATGTCATCGCCGTGCTGGGCCCCAACGGCGCGGGCAAAACCACCTTGGTGCGTCATCTCATTGGCCTGGCCAAACCCTGGCAGGGCCGGGTGCTGGTGCAGGGCCGGGATACCCGCGACGCCTCGGTGGCCCAAATGGCCCGCACCGTGGGCTTCGTGTTCCAAAACCCCCGGCACATGCTCTTCGCACCCACCGTGTGGGAGGAATTCGCCTTTGGCCCGCGCAACTTAGACTTCCCCGAGGCGCGGGTGCAGGCCAATGTGGAACGCAGCCTGCGCATCGTGGACCTGGAAGCCTACGCCCAAACCTCGCCCCTGGCCCTGAGCTTCGGCCAGCAGCGCCGCGCGGCCATTGGCGCGGTGCTTAGCATGGAGCCCTCGGTGCTGGTGCTCGACGAACCCACCGCGGGCCAGGACTACCGCCACTACATCGCCTTCATGGATGCCATCGTCCAGATGCCCTTCGCGGCCATCGTGTTCATCACCCACGACCTCGACCTGGCCGTGCGCTATGCCAACCGGGTGTGGCTGGTGCACCAGGGCCAAATCATCGCCGACGGCCCGCCCGAAGAAGTGCTGACCCAAGACGCGCTGCTGGAAAAGTGTCACCTGCGCCCCACCAGCCTGCTGCGCCTCAACCGCCGTTGGCTGCCCCGGGTGGGCCGGTTCCTCACCTTAGAGGAATGGGCCCGCCGTCCCGATGTTTCCCTGGCCGATTTGGAAGCGTCGTTGTCCGTTGAACCCCCTTGATGCAGGAGGTGTTGGTATGGCGGGTCGTTCCATGCTCAAGCAAGTGCTGGGCGCGGTGGTGGCGGCCACCATCGTGCTGTGGCTGGCCAACCTGCTCACCCAGGGCGACAAAGCCACGGGCGCGGGTTGGGTGCTCTACTTCGTCGGCGCGGTGCTGGTCATGGCCATCTATCTTTTCTTCGCGGCCAGGCCCATCTGGCAGGTCAACACCCGCGAAGTGGTGATGATGGCCATTGGCGCGGTGCTCTACGGCGTGTTCTCGTGGGCCACCAATGTGTTCCAGCTACCTTCGGTGAGCTTCGTCTCCCTGCGGCCGGCGGTGGCCATTCCCATTTTCATGGGGCTGGCCTTCGGGCCCGTGGTGGGCTTTTTCAGCGGGCTGGTGGGCAACATTTTGGGCGACGCGCTCACCGGTTGGGGCGTTTACCCCGTGTGGGACCTGGGCAACGGCCTCATGGGCCTGATTCCCGGCCTGCTGCACGCCTGGCCCAACGCGGACGAGCGGGTGCGGGTGACCAAAAAGGTGCTCCTGTGGGTCAGCGGCCTGATGGTGCTCTTCGTGGTGCTCACCGTGCTCTTCCCCCAGGTGGAACACCCCTGGGCCGGCACCACCGCCGGTCAATGGACCCCCGTGCTGCTCATTTTGCTGGTGGCCATCTTGCTCGTCGCCTGGTGGGCCCTGCGCGCCCAGCCCGATGTGGCCGCCGCAGTGGTGTGGGGCGCGTTGGGCGTCATCGTGGGCATGGGCTTCGCGTCCATTGCCGACATTTGGGTCAACGGCTACTCGGTGGCCACGGCCATCATCGGCGAATTCCTGCCCGCTGCGGGCACCAACCTGGTCTTCGACATCGTCCTGGTGCCCATCCTTTACGCCGCGTATCAAAACGCGCGGCAACGCACCGGGCGCTGAGCCCGCAACGCGCGGCCGGGTCGTGGGGTGGCGGGGGAACCGACCCGCGGCCCGGCCGCACCGGAGGCCTTCCCCATGCTGGTGACCTGGGCCTATAAGCCCCGCAATACCCTCATTCAACGCCTGGACCCCCGGGCGCGCCTCATTTTCACCGCCTGCGCCATGCTGGCGGTCATTCTGGTGTGGGATTTGCGCTGGCTGCTGGCCTGGCTGGCCTTTGCCTTGCTGACCTATCGGGCCGCGCGGCTCACCTGGAAGGAAACCCGCCGCTTCTGGCTGGTGGTGCTGCCCCTCATCACCTTCCTGGTGCTCATCACCGCGCTCACCGGCCGGGGCGGCGAAGAAGCCTACCAGACCACCCACCCCCTGTTTACCCTCGCCATAGGCCCCTGGCGCTGGGTCATCAGCGTCGAGCAGGTGGTCTTTGCCGCGGCCCAATTCGCCCGCATGCTCACCCTGGCCACCTTGGGCCTGCTCATCCCCTTCACCATTCACCCCGCGCACTACGGGGTGGCCTTTCGGGGCCTGGGGCTGAACGACAAATTCGCGGTGGCTACCGACCTGGCCTTTCGCCTGGTGCCTTCGGTGGCCCGGGATTTCCAAACCACTTTGGACGCGCAACGCGCTCGGGGCTACGAGCTGGAACGCAAAGGTGCCGGGCTCATCCGGCAAATCCGCAACCTGGCCCCCCTCATCGTGCCGGTGACCATCCAGGCCATCCTCAACGGCGAGGACATCATCGACGCCATGGACCTGCGGGCCTTTGGCGCCAAACCCCGCCGCACCTGGCTTGTGGAGCTGCGCTACCGCCCCGCGGACTACGCGCTCATCGCTTTGGGGCTGCTGGTGTTGGGGGGAACCCTGGCGGCCAAGGCCGCGGGGTATGGCGCGTTTTGGGTTCCCCCGGCCCTGCTGGGAGGCTGAGCGCACGCCCGAGCCGGGGCTATGGGCCCGGCGGGGTAAGGGCTGCATCCACCCGGGGAACCAGCCGCGCGCCCAGCGCGGCCAAAGCCCGGCGCTTGGCTTCGTGCCCGGCCACGCCCACCAGGCGCAAACGCACCCGCACCCCGCGCGCCTGCAGCATCTCGGCCGCGGCCCGGGCCGCGTGCAGCCCGGGGGGGCTGTCTTCCGCCACGGTAATGTCCAGCGCGGGCGGCAGGCCGTCGCCACTGCCGCTTTCCAGCAGGGCTTGGGCCCAGGCCACGCTGTGATGGGCGGCCTGGGGGTTGAGGGCCGCATGGAGCGCGGCCAGCGCGTGGACCGGATGGGGCTTGAGCAGCCCTTCGCCTTGGGCGTGCGCGGCGCGCACATGCCCGTAGCCGATGTGGGGCACCCCTGGCCAGCCCAGCCGCGCCAGGGCCAGCTCGGCTTCGGGCGCGTAGCCCTGGCCCGCGCCCGGGGGCCGCGAAGGACGGGCCGTCATCACGGCCAGGGCCAGACGCCCGGCACGCCATGCCTGCAGCGCGGCCCGCAGCCAGGCTTGGGGCGGCAGGGGGCGGTCGTAGGTGGCCAAAAAGGCCGGGGTGTCGAAATCGGGGGGCTGGCCATAGGTCTCGGCGAACGCCTGGGGGCCCAGTACATAATGCTGAAACGCGCGCGTCAGGGTCGAGCGCCCCACATCCCGGCTGTGGGCGAACAGCCAGCGGTTGTAGCGCGGCAGCCCGGCCAGCCGGGGGAAGAGGGGCTGCGGCCCGCGTTGGCGTTCCCCCGCGTGGGCAGCCGGGAAGGCCCCCGGCGGAAGCGTGGCCGCCACCCGCGTGGCCGGCGCGCGGTAATCCACCGCCGGCACGGGTCGGCGTTGCTCCCGCGGCACAGGCGGTGCGGCCGGTTCGGGCGGCGTGGGGGGCGGCTCCCAGCCCTGGGCCAGCGCGGCTTCCAGCAGCGCGGCCAGCATCAGCGGGGTCATGTCCCACTCGCTGGTGATGCCGTAGGCCTCATACGCGGCCATGTCGGGGTCCGTGGGCGTCGGGGGTTCCAGCCCCAACCGGTGGGCGAAGTGCAACACCGTGGCCTGCACGGCCCGCCGGTAGCCCAGGGGTTCGATGAGCACCCCGTCCAGGTCCAGCAACCACACTTGGGGCGCGGTCATGCCAGCAGGTCCTCCAGCGCGGCTTCCAGGGTGGGGAACCGGAACCGAAAGCCCAGCTGCTGCAGGCGGGCGGGCAGCACCCGCTGGCTGGCGGTGAGCGCGGTGGCCAGCTCGCCTAAGGCCAGGCGCAACGCGAACATGGGCGCGGGCAGCCACGCCGGGCGGTGCAACAGCCGCGCGGCCTGGCGCACGAATTCCCGTTGGCGCACCGGGTTGGGCGCGGTGAGGTTGAAGGGGCCGCTGGCCGCAGCGTGTTCCATGAGGAATTGCATGGCGGCCACATGGTCGGCGATGTGAATCCAGGGCAGGAAGAAGCGACCATCGCCTAAGGGGCCGCCCACGAACCAGCGAATGGGGCGCAGCATCAAGGGCAGCGCGCCGCCTTCCCGGGACAGCACCACGCCGGTGCGCAGCACCACCAGGCGAACCCCGGCCTGGGCCACGGGCTGGGCCGCGGCTTCCCAATCCACGCACAGGCGGGCCAGAAAATCGTCGCCCGCGGGCGTTTCTTCGGTAATGGGCTCCTCCCCCCGGTCGCCGTAATAGCCCACCGCGGAGCCCTGAAGGAAGACCCGGGGGCGGGCGTCGGCGGGCAGCGCGGCCACGGCCCGGGCCAGGGCGCGCGTGGTTGCCACCCGGCTGCGGTAAAGCTCGGCTTTGCGTCGCGCGGTCCAGCGGCCCTGGGAGATGTTAGCGCCCATGAGGTTGACCACCGCGGCCGCACCGGCCAGGGTCGCCTGCAACGCCGCGGGGTCGTCGGGGTTCCACCGGACGAAGGTGAGGCCTGGCTGGCTCCGTTGCCCCTCAGGGCGACGGGTGAGCACCACCACGGGCACATGCTGGGCCCGCAGCGCGCGGGTGAGCGCCCGACCGATGAGGCCCGTGCCGCCGGCGATGATGACGGGCTTGTCCATTGCCATAATCCACCTCCAGGCCACGGCGTCGTGCTGGCCAAAGGGGGAACCCGACACCCGACTCGGCCTTGGCCCTATCGCCGGGCCCGCTTGGTTGACCCGGACCGGCGTGGTTCCTCCTTACAACTTTTATACACTTCTTCGCCACCATGGTTGGCGGCGGGCCGTTGGCGCGGCCGTGGGGCTCAAAATCCCTCTCCCCCTGCGTGCAGCTCCGGCCCTTCGCGGCGGCCCGGTTCCCCCTCCCCTACGAGGGGAGGGGGTTAGGGGGAGGGGTTTTGACAAGCCGCACCCGTCCCTTCGGCCCTGGCAAATGCTCTTCACCCTCGACGGCGCGATGTGTATAAAAGCAAGCTTCGTAAGGGGGAGGGGCTGCATGCAGCTCCGGCCCCTCGCGGCGGCCAGGTTCCTCCTCCCCTACGGGGGCGAGGATGAGGGCGCGCGGCAGTCAAGCCGCGAACCGACTATACTATACCATGAGCCCGCGCGACGAGCCGGGTTTTGGTACAATAGGGCCGCTTTTATGCATCGGAGGGTTGAAGCATGTCGTTGTTGATTTGGCTTATCAATTTAATTGCCGATGGTCTGATTTTGGTGGTCATTCTGGAGGCCGTGCTGAGTTTCTTCGTCCCGCCATGGCATCCGTGGCGGCGGGCGTTGGGCCGGGTGGTGCAGCCCCTGCTGGCGCCCATTCGGCAGGTGGTACCGCCCATCGGCGGCCTGGATTTCAGCCCTCTGGTGCTCATCATCCTCATCGGCCTGGTGCGTCAATTCCTCATTCGCGTGTTGTTGTTGCTGTTTTGAGGCAAGGCACCGGCCTCACTTCTTTCGTGCGAGGCATCACCATGGTTTTGAAGAAGCGGCGGTTCGAGTTTCATAACGGTCGTGGGGGCACCGCGTTGACCGTGCGGGTGATTCCCCGGGCGGCGCGCGATGAGTTGGCCGGGGTGTTGGACGACGGCACGCTGCGCATTCGCCTCACCGCGCCGCCGGTGGACAACAAGGCCAACGAGGCCCTCATTCGCTTTCTGGCCCGCTTGCTGCGGGTGCCCAAAGGCAACATCGAAATCGTGGCCGGGCACACGGGCCGCAATAAGCTGGTTTCGATTTTGGATTTGGACCCCGAAGAGGCCGAGCGGCGCATTATGGCCGCGCTGTAATCCAGGGCATTGGGCCCATGGCTGCGCCCGAACAGGCTTCGGCCTTCCCCCGGCCTTTGCCGGCCCACCCCCTGGTGCTGGCCGCGGATGCGCGCGCCGGCGCCGCGGTGTATGCCGACGATGTGGTGTGGGCCCTCGAGGCCGCGGCCGGGCCCGACGGGGGCCTGCGCCTGCGCACTTCCGCGGGCGTGCGGGTGCACGGGCTGCACCTGTTCCCCTGGGTGGAACACGCCGGCCAGCGCTGGCAAGACCCTACGGCCTGGGCGCAGCCGCCCGCGTTGCACGCCTGGGGCGGTGATTACGCCCGCCTGGCGTTTCAGCCCATCGCCCGCCTGGAAGGCACCCTGTGGGTCTGGGTGGCGCATTCCCGGGTGCTGTGGCTGCGGCTGCAGTGGCGCTGGCGCGGCGCGCAGCCCTGGCATGGGCGCTGGGCCTGGGCCGCGGTGCTGCAACCGCTGACCGCCACCGACGCCCCCTTCGAGCCCTGGCAGCGGGGCGGGCAGCATGTGCTGCGGGCCCGGGTCGGCGAGCGGCATCTGGTGCTCTTCCTCACCGGCGACCCCGCCGCGGTACTCAGCCCCTACCCCGGGTTGCAAATCAACCTGACCCTGGAGCCCGACCAGGCCCGGGGGTTTACCGCGGTGCTGGTGTGGGCCCCGGACCCCGAGCAGGCCCTCACCGAAGCCCGGCGGTGGGCCGCGCGGCCCTGGGAGGCCATCATCGCCCGCTTGCGGCTGAGCGATGAGCGCGCGCCGCGCGTCGGGTTCCCCGGCAACCCCCACGCCACCTGGTGGGCCGAACAAGGCCGCCAGCTCGCCCTGCGGTTGCTCCACGGCCCCACCGACGCGCTGCCTCATCCCTTCCCCGTGCGGGCCCGGGAGCCGGACCACGGCTTTTCGCCGGCCGGCACCGGCGCGGACCACCCTTTCGCCTGGAGCGGCCTGGCGGTGGCCGAAGCGTGGTACGCGGCCGTGGCTTATGGCCTGTGGGCCGAACCCCACCAGGTGACCCGCTGGGTCGAGAATTTCGTCCACACCCAAACCGAGCCCGGGCTCATCGACGGCAGCCCTGGCTTGGGCGGCCAGCGGGGGCGCTTCCTGGCTTCGCCTTTGCTGGTCGACCTGGCCTGGCGCGCGTTCCACCGCACCCAGGACCGGGGCTTCGCGGCCCGGGTGTTCCCCGCGCTGCGGGCCCTGATGCATCGCTGGTTCGACCCCCACCGCGATGTGGACCAGGACGGCTGGCCTGAATGGCAGCACCCCCTGCAGCTGGGGCTGGACGCTTTTCCCCTGAGCGCGGGGTGGGAACCGGCTTCGCCCGGCGTAGATTTGCGGGTGTTGGAAACCCCCGCGGCGCTGGCCTATCTTTACCGTGGCCTCGCGGCGCTGGAGGACCTGGCCCGGGCCGCGGGGCAGCCGGCGGACCCCGCCTGGGCCGAACGCCGCGCCGCGCTGCAGGCGCTGTTGCCCACGGTGTGGGACCCTCAGCGGGGCTACCCCCACCACCGGGACCGGGATACGCACCACAGCCCCCCGGGGCGCAGCGTGGCCCGGGGTCGGGGGCCGGGCCGTCGCCCTGTGGACCTGGCCTTCGACCCGCCGGTGCGGCTGGTGGTGCAGGTGACCAGCGCGGACCAGCGTCCCCGCGCGGCTCGGGTGACTGTGCGCGGGCGGGATGACAAAGGCCGCTTGGCCGCCCTCACCCTGGACGCGGCCCAATGGCGCTGGTTCGCCGGCCGGGGGGTGGCCACCGCGCCGGTTCCCCTCAAGCAGGTGGCCGAAGTGGTGGTCGAAGGCCTGGCCCCCGCGGACCGCTGGCGGGTGTTGGTGCCCGACCTGCACGCCGGCGACATCACCCTGCTGGCTCCCCTGTGGGCCGGGATGCTCACCCCCGACGACGCGGCGCGCATGGTGCAGAGCGCCATCGTCACCCCCCGGCGCTTTGGCCAGGCGTGGGGGTTGCCCATCGTGCCCGGCCAGCGGCAAGATACGCCCCCCGCGTGGCGCGCGGTGACCCTGCTGTGGAATGTGCAAGTGGTGGAAGGGTTGTGGCTGTACGGCTTTCGGGACGCGGCCGCGGCGTTGTTGTATCGCCTGGCCAAGGCCCACTGGCGGGCCATGGCCCAAGCCCAGGGCCTGCCCGAGGCCTGGGACGCGCGCACCGGCGCCCCCCAAGGCGGGCGGGATACCATCAGCGCGTTGCCCCCCCTGGGGCCGGTGTTGCAGGTGGCGGGGCTGGAGGTCGCGCCCCGCTGGCTGCGGGTGCGGGGGTCTTCGTGGTGGCCCGAACCGTTGACCGTGCGCGGCTGGGGCTGGCGCTTGACCCGCACCCGCGAGGGCCTTACCGTGCACGGCCCGGGCGACGCGCAGGTGCGCCTGCCGGCCGACGCGCGCGGGGTGCTGCGCTGGCAGCGCGGCGCGTGGGTGTGGCAGCCCGCCACCCGGCCCGCGGAGGAGGCGTAGCCATGCCCTTCATCCAGGTGGAAATGGCCATCGTGGGCTTGCTGCTGCTGGCCATTTTCGTCGGCCTGCTGACCAAGCGCCTGCGGGTGCCCTACACCGTAGGCCTGGTGCTCTTCGGCCTGGCCCTCACCCTGCTGACCGACATCGAAATCGACCTGGGCGGGGAAATCATCCTCGCGGTGCTGGTGCCGCCCCTGGTGTTCGAGGCCGCGTTCCACATCAAATTCGACCAGCTGCGCCGGGAGTGGGGCCTGGTGCTGTTGCTGGCCGTGCCCGGCGTGTTGCTCACCACCTGGATGGTGGGCTGGTGGCTCTCCCTCTCCATGCCCGAGACCCTCTCCCTGCCCGTGGCGCTGGTTTTTGGCGCGCTGGTGTCGGCTACGGACCCGGTGGCCGTGGTGGCCTTGTTTCGGGCCTTGGGCGCGCCCAAACGGCTGCAAATTTTGCTCGAGGGCGAAAGCCTGTTCAACGACGGCACGGCCATTGTGGTGTTCAACCTGGTGTTGGCCCAGGTTGTGCGCACCCAGGGCGCGGAAGAGTTCCTGCTGGGCCCCGCGGTGGTGGAATTCGGCAAGGTGGCCGGGGGCGGGCTGTTCGTGGGCCTGGCCCTGGGCCTGGTGGCCTCGTGGCTCATCGCCCGGGTCGACGACCACCTCATCGAGACCACCCTGACCACGGTGCTGGCCTATGGCGCGTATCTGGTGGCGGAGGAATTCTTCCATGTGAGCGGCGTGCTGGCCGTGGTCATGGCCGGCATGATTGCCGGGAACATCGGCCCCCGGGGCATGACCCCCACCACCCGCATCTCGCTGCTCAATTTTTGGGAATATGCCGCGTTTCTGGCCAACACTTTCGTCTTTTTGCTCATCGGTCTGGAGGTGGACCTGGGGCTGGTGTGGCAATATCGCTACGCGGTGTTGCAGGCCATTGGTGCGGTGCTGGTGACCCGCTTCGTGCTGGTCTTTGGCCTGAGCGCGGTGCTGCGGCGGGCCCTACCGCCCCGGTGGGCTGCGGTGCTGTTTTGGGGCGGGCTGCGGGGGGCCATCTCGCTGGCCTTAGCGCTGGGCCTGCCGGCGGTGTTGGGCGCCCAGGCGCGGGGCCTGTTGCAGGCTTTGGCCTTTGGCGTGGTGCTGTTCACCCTGCTGGTGCAGGGCCTGACCATCGAACCCCTCATCCATCGGTTGGGCCTCATTGGCCACGCGGAAGAGGAGCGGGAACTCCAGCGCCTGCGGGCCCGGCTGCGCGCCGCTCAGGCCGCACTGGAACGGGTGCGCACCCTGTACCAGCAAGGCGTGCTCACCGAGGCCACTTTCCGCCAGATTGAGCCCATTTTGAACCAGCGGCGTTTGCGTTTGCAGCAGGCCATCGCCGAGTTGCTGCAACAGCACCCTTTGCTGGGCCTGGAGGAATTGCGCCTGGCCCAACAAGAAGCCTTCCACGCCCAACGGGCCGCGCTGCACGATTTGCTCATCGCCGGCGGCCTGTCGGAGGAGGTGTATCACGACTTAGTGGCCGAGCTGGACCAGGCCGTGCTCGACGCCGCGGTGCCGCCGTGGCCGGGCCGGGGGTTGCGCCGCAGCCCTGACGAACCGCCCATCACCGCGCTCACCGCGGCCGTCATTCACCACGACGATTTGCCCCGGGCCATGGCCGCGCTGGAAGGCCTGGGCGTGCCCGCGGTGGACCTGCCGGCCGAAGGCGGCTTTTTGAGCCAAAAGCGCACCGTGTTGTTGCTGCCGGTTCCCCAGGGGCAGCTGGAACGCCTGGTGGAAACCCTGAACGCGGTGTGCCGTCGGCGGGTCGATTGGGCCCTGCAGCCCTGGAAGGCCGGCCTGCCCATCCCCATCCCCCGGCGGGTGGTCATCGGCGGCGTCAACGCGTTCGTGCTGCCCGTCGAGCGTTTCGAGGAAGTGTGACATGGACCCCATCGCGACCATCGACGGCTACATCGGCGAGCATCTCGACGCCAGCCTGCAGGAACTCGCGGCCCTGTGCCGCATCCCCAGCGTGCACACCCGGCCCGAGGCCCTGCGCCAGGCCGCGGCCTGGGTGGCCGATGCGCTGCGGCGCCGGGGCTTCGCGGTGCAGGTGTTCACCTTCGCCGACGCCGCGCCCGTGGTCTATGCCGAGCGCCAGGGCCGCAGCCCCCGCACCCTGCTTTTCTACAACCACTACGATGTGCAACCCCCCGACCCGCTGGACGCCTGGCATTCACCGCCCTTCGAGCTCACCCGTCGCGGAGGCAAGGCCTACGCCCGGGGCGCCAGCGACGACAAGGGCCATCTGCTCAGCCGGCTGCTGGCCATCGACGCCCTGCTCCACGCGTTGGGCGAGGTGCCCGTCACGGTCAAATTCGTGGTCGAAGGCGACGAAGAAGGCGGCGGCAGCGCGGGGCTGCACCGTATGGTGGTCCAACACCCCCACCTGCTGCAGGCCGACGGCGTGATTTGGGAATTCGGCGGGGTGGACGCCCACGACACGCCCTTGCAGTTTTTGGGAACCCGCGGCCTGGCCTATGTGGCCCTGGAAGTGCAAACCCTGCCCCACGACATGCACTCGGGTATCGCGGGGTCCCTGGTGCCCAACGCGGCCTGGCGTTTGGTGTGGGCCCTCAACAGCCTCAAGGGCCCCGATGGGCGGGTGCAGGTGGAAGGTTTCTACGACCGGGTCGCGCCGCCGTCGCCGCGCGATGTGGCCCTGCTGGACGCGCTGCCCGACCTGCCCGACGGTTCCTTCGCCGAACTGGCCCTGGCCATGGGGCTCGACCCCGCCGGGCCCGTGCCCTTGGAGGTCAAGCGGCGGGCCGTGTTCGAGCCTACGGCCAACATCGCCGGCCTCACCGCCGGCTATCAGGGCCCGGGCAAGAAGACCGTGCTGCCGGCCCGGGCCCGCGCGCTGCTGGACTTCCGCCTGGTGCCCTGGCAGGAACCCGCGGAAATCCCGCGGCTGCTGCGGGCCCACTTCGACGCGCACGGCTTTGGCGATGTGCAGGTGGTGGATTTGGGCGGGGTGCCGCCCATGAAGATGGACCCGGACCATCCCTTCGTGGATCTGGTGGTGGCCGCGGCCCGGGAGGTGTATGCCCGGCCCATGCGCAAGGTGCCCCTGCGCGGGGTCACGGGCCCGGGGCACTTGTTCGTGCATCGGCTGGGGCTGCCGGTGGCCACCTCGGGGCTGGGCTACCCGGGCTCCAACCTGCACGCGCCCAACGAAAACCTGCGGGAAGACCTTTACGCCCTGGCCGCGCGGCACGCGACCCGCATCGCGTTGCGCCTGGCCGCGGGGTGAGGCTCAGCCTTCCAGCCAGCGGGCCGCGGTGGGGCCCAGCCGGCGCCACGAATCCACCACCACCGTGGCCGGCGGCAGGGATTGCAGGAAGTACTGGCCGTAGCGTTTGCTCACCATGCGCCGGTCCAGCACGGCCACGATGCCCCGGTCCGTGCGGGTGCGAATGAGCCGGCCAAAGCCCTGGCGAAAGACCAGAATCGCGTCGGGCAGGGAGTATTCCCAGAAGGGGTTGTCGTACATCTCCGAGCGGGCCTGCACCAACGGGTCCGAAGGCACCGCGAAGGGCAGCTTGGCGATGACCAGCGCGGAGAGGTCCTCGCCGGGGATGTCCACGCCTTCCCAAAACGCGCGGGTGCCGAAGAGCACCGCGGCCTCGTGTTCCCGAAAGGCCCGAATGAGGGCGTGGGGCGACGCGCCTTCGTCCTGGCGAAAGAGTGCGATGCCCAGCTCGGCCAACGGCCCGGCCAGGGTGCGGGCCGTGCGTTCCAGGTGCGCGTAGGAAGTGAACAGCACCAACATGCGCCCGCGGGTGGCCCGGGCCAGGGCATACACGGCCCGCTCCATGGTGCGCTGGTAGTTGGGGTGCGACGGCTCGGGGATGTCGTTCACCAGGTAGAGCAGGGCCGCGTTTTCATAGTCAAAAGGCGAGCCCAAGGCCAGGGTATCGGCCTCGAACGCGTTGAGGCGCTGGCGGATAAAATCGAAGGAACCGCCCACGCTGAGGGTGGCCGAGGTCAGGATGACCGCGTCCTTGCCGCGCCAGAAGAGCTCTTCCAACAGGGGGCCTACATGCAGCGGTGCGGCATACAGCACCGGCCGCCGGCCCGGGGCCTGTTCCACCCAATACACCTGGTCGTCGCCAGGCTCGAGGATGCACTGGTCCAGCGCGATGCGCAGCGCCTCGGCATCCGCGGCCAAAGTAGCCAGTCGACCCAGCGCGTCGTTCAGCACGGGGTCTTCTTCCAGCGCGTCCGCGGCCCAGCGTCGCGCGTCTTGCAACAAGGCCTGCCAGGCGCGTTGGCCTTCCAGCAGCGCGGCCCGGGCCGTGTTCCAGGCGTCTTCCACCCGCTCCCACACGGGCAGGGTGCGCACCGCGGGGGTGATGCGGCCCTGCTGCGCGTAGCGCTGCGGTCGACGGCCCTGGTGCAGCTCCCGCAGCACATCTTCCAGCACCACGAACACCCGCTTGCCCAGCTCGGTGAACTGGAACAGGGCCTCGGTGAGGCGCTCGCCGCGCTGGCGCAGCTGGGTAAAGCGCTGGGGCGCAGAGGCCAGATGTCCGCGCAACAGGTTCAACACCCGGCCCAAGGTCCCCCGCTGGGGGGTGCCCACCTCGCGCGCCAGGCGGCGCAGGTCGTCTTCCCGCACCGCGACCATGAGCGCGTCGGTGGCTGCGGCTTCCAGATGATGGGCTTCGTCGATGATGAGGTGCCGATATTCGGGCAAAATGCGGCCGCCCGTGGCTGCATCGCTCAGCAGCAGCGCGTGGTTGACCACGATGAGGTGCGCGGCCTGGGCCCGGCGACGGGCCTGGAAGAAGGGGCACACCCCGTCCATGCGGTTCAGGCACACCTGGGCCTGGCAGCCTTCGTCCTCGGCCGAGAGTTTGCGCCAGGCCGCGTAGTCGCGCCGGCCTAAGCTCAAAGTGCTGCGTTCGCCCTCGCCGCCGTGATAGAGCCACACCAGCACCTTGAGCAGCACCCGCACCTCGTCTTCGTTCTCGGGGCCCAAGCGCAGCATGTCTTGCAGCCGACGGGGGCACAGGTAATTGCTGCGGCCCTTGAGCACGGCCACCCGCAGGCGCTCTTCCCAGCCCAGGGCCCGGCTGAGCAGGGGGATGTCTTTGTGCAGCAGCTGGTCTTGCAAATTCTTGGTGTGGGTGGAAACGACCACCGGGAAGCCGGGGTTGTGCAAGGCAAACGCGGCCGCGGGCAGCAAATAGGCCAGGGATTTGCCCGTGCCCGTACCGGCCTCGATGAGCAGGTGGCGGGCGGAACCCAGCGCGTCGGCCACGGCCGCGGCCATTTCCACCTGCTCGGCGCGATGCTCGTATTGGGGCAGGGCTTGATGCAGCGCGCCGCCGGGCAGGAACGCCTCCACCACCGCGTCCACATCCAGCGGGGTGGGGGAGACCTCGGGCGGCGTGGCCGGCGGTTCCCACGCCCGGGGCCGGGGGAAGGTAGGCTGCCATCGCCCTCGGGGGCGCTTGCCGGCCTGCTGCTGCCGGGCCTGAGCCGCGAGCAGCACCCCCAACCCCAGCCAGGGCGGGTCGATTTTGCGCGCCTGGCGAATCATTTCCTGCAGCAGTTCGGGGGGCAGGTGGGCGGCTTCGTCCACCAGGGCCAAAAAGAGCCACCCGGCCCGTCGGGCGTCGCCCAAGGCCCGGTGCGCGTCGTCGGTGGGCCAACCCAAGGCCTGGGCCAGGGCCGAGAGCGCGTAGCGGGGGGCGCGGGGCCAGAGCACGGCCGCGGCCTGATAAGTGTCGGCCGCGGGATGGTCGTGGAACACCCCGGCCGCCTGCAAAAAGCCCAGGTCGAAGGCGATGTTGTGCCCCACCAAAGGCGCGTTGCCCACAAAGGCTTCCAGCTGGGGCAGCACGGCCTCGAGAGGGGGCGCGGTGGCCACTTCCGCGTCGGTGATGCCCGTGAGTTGGGTAATGGCCGGGGGGATGGGGCGACCCGGGTTGACCAGGGTTTGCCATTCCGCGGCCGGTTCCCCCTCGACAAAGCGCACGGCCGCGATTTCCAGAATCGCGTCCTGGTTCGGGTCCAGGCCCGTGGTTTCCAGGTCCAAAGCCACAAACACACGCATGGGGGCATTATACCAGGCCTGCGCGGGCGGCCGATTGCGCGCGGCGGGGTTGCCCTGGGCCGTGGCGTAGGGTATACTTTGAGTGTGTTTGTCCGCCCAAGCATGGCCTGGCCATGCACCATCCTCAAGATTGGAGGAGAAGGTTATGAAGAAGTGGTATTGGCTGCTCGCCGTGCTGGCCGTATTGGCCCTCGCGTTGGCGGCCTGTGGTGGCCAGCAGCAGGCCGCGGAGCAGGCTACCGAAGCGGCGCAACAGGAGCAGGGGGCTGCCGCGGAAGTGGACTGCAAGAGCCCCGATACCTTCTGCGTGGGCCTGGTCACCGATGTGGGTGAAATCGACGACAAGTCCTTCAACCAGTCCGCGTGGGAAGGCGTGCAAAAGGCCCTGGAAGAGGGCGTCGCGGACAAAATCGACTACATCGAGACCAAAGACGCCAAGGACTACGAAGCCAACATCCAACTCTTCGCGGAACAGGGCTACGATGTCATCGTCACCGTGGGCTTCGCCTTGGGTGAGGCCACCCGGGCTATGGCCGACCGCTACCCCGACATCATGTTCATCGGCGTGGACCAGTTCCAGGCCGACGCCAAGCCCAATGTGGCCGGTCTCATCTTCCACGAAGACCAGGCCGGCTTCCTGGCCGGGGCCCTGGCCGGCATGATGACCGAGACCAACAAAGTGGCCGCGGTGCTGGGCACGGACCTGGTGCCCCCGGTGGTGGCTTTCGGCACCGGCTATGAAAACGGGGCCAAGTATGTCAACCCCGATGTGGAAGTGCTCATGACCTACCACCCCGGCGGTCTGGATGTGGCCTTCACCGACCCGGCCTGGGGCGCGGCCACGGCCAAGCAGGCCATGGACCAGGGCGCGGATGTGATTTTCGCCGCCGGTGGTAAGACCGGCAACGGCGGCCTCATCGAGGTCGCGGGCCGGGCCAAGGCCGGTGAGCGGGTCTACTGCATCGGCGTTGACACGGACCAGTGGTACACCGTGCCCGAAGCGCGGCCCTGCCTCATCACCAGCGCCATGAAGCTGATTACCGACGGCGTTTTCGACCTCATCAAGATGGCCAAGGAAGGTAACTTCCCCAGCGGCAACTACTTCGGCGATGTGGGCTTGGCCCCCTTCCATGACTTCGAGGACCAGGTGCCGCAAGAGGTCAAAGACAAGCTGGACGAAATTCGCCAGGGCTTGATGGACGGCACCATCGACACCGGCTGGAACCCCGGTGGGTAAGCCCCGCGTCTGGCATTGAGCCCGAGGCCGGGCCCGGCGGTGGTCGGGCTCGGCCTTTTCGCGCCGCGGGGTCGGCGGCCGGGTTTGGGGGAACCGCTCCGCGTGGGCCCGCGGCGCGCCCCGGAGGCCAAGGGATGCACCCCTGGGAAGCTGCTTTGCGCGCCTGGGTCAAAGGCTGGCGCTGGCGCTGGCGTCGCTGGCAGGTGGCGCGGCGCTATGGCCGGGCCGCGCTGTTGGCTGCGCCGCGGCTGTTTGGCAACGCGCAAACCAAGTCCGGTTCCCACCTGCTCTACCAGGTGCTGCGGGGCTTTACGGCCATCGGCCCCTTCGTCAATCCCGGCCTGCCGCCGGTCAACCGCGACGAGGCCAACCGCAAGCTGCCGCCCTCGGCCGTGCAGCGCCGCCTGCAGGCCCTACAGCCCGGCGATGTGGCCTACGGCTACCTGCCCGGTCGCGAGCCCTACCTCTCGTGGCTGAGCCGCCCCGGTTGGGCCACGGTGCACATCGTGCGCGACCCGCGCGATGTGGCCGTTTCCCACGCCTTCTATATCGCCGACATGCAGCCCCATCACGAATGGCACACCTACTTCAACACCGTGGCCACGGACCTGGAAAGCCGGCTGCGCATCGTCATCGCCGGGCACCGGGAAGGCAGCCTGGTCTTCGAGGACCTGCGTTCGCGCTACGAAAGCTACCTGGCCTGGCTGCAGCAGCCCGGCGTGCTGGTGGTGCGCTTCGAGGACCTGCGCCTGCGGCCCCGCCAGGCCCTGCAGCAGGTGCTGCGCTTCGTGCGCCAGCGGGGAAACTGGCCCCTAAGCGTGCCCGAAGACGAGGCCCTCACCCGCCTGCAGGCGGCCATTCGCCCCCGCCAGTCGGGTACCTTCCGCCGGGGGCAGCCCGGCGCGTGGCGGGAATATTTCACCCCCGCGCTCAAGGACCTGTTCAAGCAGGTCACCGGCGACTTGCTGCTCCAGCTGGGCTACGAAACGAGCCATGACTGGTAAGCCGTGTTGTTCCGTCGTCATCCGCGCCTACAACGAAGAGCGCCACATCGGCCGGCTGTTGGAAGGCATTTTGCACCAAACCGTGCGGCCCGAAATTATCCTGGTGGATTCGGGCTCCATCGACGCCACGGTGGCCATTGCCCGCCGCTACCCCGTGCGGGTGGTGCACATTCGGCCCGAGGAATTCACCTTTGGCCGGGCCCTGAATGTGGGCATTCGCCACGCCCGCGGGGAGTTCATCGTCAACGCCAGCGCGCATGTGTATCCGGTCTACCCCGATTGGCTCGAGCGCCTGCTGGAGCCCTTTGCCGACCCCCAGGTGGCCGTCACCTACGGCAAACAGCGGGGCGCGGCCACGACCAAATTTTCCGAACACCAGATTTTCGCCGCCTGGTTCCCCGATGGTGAGGAGCCGGTGGTGCAGGACCACCCCTTTTGCAACAACGCCAACGCGGCCATTCGTCGCGCGCTGTGGGCGCAGCACCCTTACGACGAAACCCTGCCCGGCCTGGAAGACTTAGCCTGGGCCAAATGGGCCATGGCCCAGGGTTATCGGGTGGTGTATGTGCCCGCGGCCGAAATCGTGCATGTGCACGACGAGGCCCCGCGGCAGATTTTCAACCGCTACCGCCGCGAGGCCATGGCCTTCAAGCGCATCTACCCCGAGGCGCGCTTTGGCGTGGGCGATTTGGTGCGTCTGTTCGTGAGCAATGTGCTCAGCGATTGGTGGCACGCCTGGCACCAGGGGGTGTGGCGTCGGGTGGCGTGGGAAGTGGTGCAGTTCCGCTGGTGGCAGTTTTGGGGCACTTATCAGGGCTATCGGCTGGCCGGGCAGCCCCTCACCGCGCAGCTGCGGCAGACTTTCTACTACCCCCGGGGGTGGCGGCGCGCGCCCCAGCCCCGGCCGCGGCCCGTGCCGCCCATTGCCTACGACCGCGAAGCCGACGACGCGGCCCCGCAGCCTGCGCGGCGTCCGTGACCTGCTTTTGGGGAACCGTCGCCCGCGGCGCGCTCAGGTTTGGGCCTCAGGCGCGGCGTCGGCCGTCTCAGTCGGTTCCGCCGGCGCCACGAAGGGCGGGCGGTGAATGCGCCGATGATACGCGGGAATGCGCCGCGCGTAAGGCTGGGTGAACCACGGCGAAGTGATGAGAAAATCGGCCGTGGAGCGGTTGGACGCGGTGGGAATGTTGTAGAGCACCGCGATGCGCAGCAGGGCCTTGACATCGGGGTCGTGGGGCTGGGGCTCCAGCGGGTCCCAAAAGAAGACCAACATGTCGATTTCGCCATCGGCGATGAGCGCGCCCATTTGCTGGTCGCCGCCGAAGGGGCCGCTTTTGAGGCGATAGACGGGCAGGCCGGTGTGCTGGTGGATGAGCGCGCCCGTGGTGCCGGTGGCATACAGCATATGCCGGGCCAGCAGGTCCCGATGGTCCTGCACCCAGGCCAGCAAGTCGGCTTTGCGGCCATCGTGGGCCACCAGGCCAATGTGCTTGCGCTCGCGCAGGGGGACGCGCAAATAGTCGGCTTCGGTCACGGGCCCGGCTCCTGGGGTCGGGTGGGCTCTTCCGGCCGGGGTGCGTCCGCGGGGTTGGGGTCGGGGCCTGGGGCGCGGCGCTGGGTGTCGGTAATCACGAAGACCCGGGCCGGCGGTTGTTCGCCCCGCAAGATAGCGCCGCCCTCCCGCACGCTGGTCAGTAGTTCCTGAAAGGCTTTTTCGTCCATACGCCACCTCCCATCCCGGGGGATTTTACCATCATTCCCCTACACCGGCCATGAGCAGGCCCAACTGCTCGGGCGTGGCCGCCGCGGCCGGCAGCACGCCCATGATGCGGCCCTCGTAGAGGACCGCGATGCGGTCCGCCAGGGCCAGAATTTCGTCTAAGTCTTCGGAAATCAGCAGCACGGCCGCGCCGGCTTCCCGCTGGGCCAGCAGCTGTTGGTGCACATATTCCATGGCCCCAATGTCCAGCCCGCGGGTGGGTTGGGCGGCCAAAATCACCTTGGGCGCGCGGGAAAGCTCCCGGGCCAGCACCACTTTCTGGATGTTGCCCCCCGAGAGGCTTTGCACCGGCGTTTCCCGGGAAGGGGTCTTGATTTGATACGCGGCGATGAGCCGGTCGCTGTGTTCGGCAATGGCCCGGGGCTGCAGCACGCCCCGCCGGGCAAAGGGCGGCTTGAAGTGGTCCCGCAGGATGAAGTTCTCGGCCACGCTGAATTGCTTGATGACGCCCTCGCGCATGCGCTCTTCGGGGATGTAAGCCAGGCCCAGGTCGGCCCGGGCGTCGGGGGGCCAAGCGGTCACCTCTTGGCCCAGCAGGTGCACCCGCCCCCGGGTGAGGGGCCGCAGCCCGGCGATGACCTCGGCCAGTTCCCGCTGGCCGTTGCCCGAGACCCCGGCCAGGCCCAAAATTTCGCCGGCCCGCACCTGCAGGCTTACCCCGCGCAGGGCAGGGGTATCGCGGTCGCTTTG
>JALSPJ010000116.1 GCA_026985995.1 Anaerolineales bacterium | reverse complement strand
ATGCCATGACCGCGGACCTCATTCCGCCCCAGGGCCGCGACGAGGCCTACGCGCTGATGCGCACCGCGAGCAACGCCGGCATCTCCATCGGCCCCGCGGTGGGCGGCTGGCTGGCGGTGGTCTCGTATCGCTGGGCCTTCTTTGCGGCCACCGGGTCGTTGCTGGCTTATGTGCTGCTTTTGGCCGCGGGCGCACGCGAAACCCGACCCACCACGGCCCCCACCACCGCGGGAGCGTCCAACGACCTGGGACAGGCCTGGCAGGTGCTACGCCGCGATGGCCGCCTGTGGGCGTTCCTGCTGCCCATGCTGCTCACCTGGATGACCGCGGGGCTGATGTGGATTTTCTTGGGCGTTTACATGCGCGACCAGTTCGGCCTGGGCGAAAATCTGTACGGTCTCATCATCACCACCAACGCGGTCATGGTCACCTTTTTGCAATACCCGGTCACCGCGTGGGCGCAGCGTTACTCCCCGCGGTGGCGCATGGTGGCCGGTTCCCTCATTTATGCCCTGGCCGTGGGCGGGGTGATGTGGGGCCGCACTTTTTGGCACTTTTGGAGCGCCATGGTGGTCATGACGGTGGGGGAAATGCTGCTGGTGCCCACCGCGTCGACCTGGGTAGCCAACCTGGCGCCGCCCCACTTACGCGGCAGCTACATGGCCACCCTGTCCTTCATGTGGGCCGTGGGCGCGGGGGTCATTGCCCCCTTGGGCGGCTGGCTCAACGACCAGTTCAACCCCCGCGCGCCATGGCTCTTCGGCGCGTTGCTGGGCCTCACGGGCGCGCTGGCCTTTGCCTGGCAACGCCCGCCCACCCCCACCGGGCCCCAAACGCCGACCCCGAACCACCACACCTGACGGTCGGCAGCTCACGGTGTGATGGTGAAGGTGCGCTCGAAGCAGGTGCCGTTGAGGTTGTCTTCGGTGCAGGCTTTGGCCTTGATTTGCACCGTGTGCCCCCGCAGGTCCTCGAGGCCGGTGTTCACCGTGATGAGGGCGTTTTTGCCCGGCAAAATGGTGCCGGCCGAGCCCGAAGTGACGCAATCGAGCCACCAGGTGAACTTGAGCCCCGCGGTCGCGGTGTAGAGCGCGCCATCGTGCACTTCGATGTAGAAAGACTCAATGGGCACCGGGCCCCGATTGACGATTTGGAAGGTCAACCCGCTGGAAGCGCACTCGGAATAGCCGGCGTAATACAGCGAAAATGCGGCGTCGGGCGCCGGCGGCGGTGTGACCGTAGGCACCGCGGCCACATCACCTTCCAGGGAAGCATAACGCTCCCAAACCCAGCAAGTGCGGCCGTCGTCTAAGCGCACCTGCCAATATTCGGGCATTTCTTCCGCGTGGCCAACGACCGCGACCGTGTCGCCCGGGGTGAGCATGGCCACTTCGGGGTAATACGCGCCCGGCCCCTCCCGGCAGCGCAAATTGCCGTTGGCCGTCAGTGTCACGGCCGGCGCGGGGGTAGCCGTGGGCACCGGCGTAGCCGTGGGCGAAGGCACCGGCGTTGGGCTGGGGGGAACCGTGGGCGCGGCGACCGTGGCCGTGGCCGCGAGAACTTGCGTCGCCTGCCCAGGCCCCGTGGGCGAGGGTTGGGCCTGTGCCTGCATGGTTTGCGCCGCGATGACCGCGGCCGTGGCCGCTAAGTTGGGCGTGGGCGCCGCGGTTTCGTCACCCAACGAAATGCTCACCCCCTGGCAGGCCAGCAGCAGCAAGAGCAAAAACCCCAAGAGCCCCACCCCCAGGCCCCGACGACGCGTGAAGCGCGTGTCCATAAACGACCTCCTGTTGGCAACCATCCCGCGTGCGCGGGCCTGGGCCGTGGATGGCGGGCCCACACCGGCCCGCTCTGCTTTCATTGTAGAGAAAGGCGGGGGCCGCGTCAATGTGGGATTTTGGAAGTTGGAGGTTGGTGGTTGGTGGTTAGAAGTTGGAAGCTGGAGGTTGGTGGTTGGAAGTTGGAGGTTGGCGGGTGCCGCGCGTTTTTTGGACTGTGGTGCGCTCGCACCGCTTTGGTTCCCGGAGCCCTGGCTCCGGGGTTGGCTCACACGGGGACACAGAGAACACGGAGGGAGGTTGGAAGTTGGGGGTTGGAAGGTGGCTGGGGCCGCGCGTTGCTGCCTGCTGACCGCTGTCTGCTCATTGCTGTTTTCGTCCGCGTGCAGCCGCGGTTTCATCGGCCTGCCGCGCGGGTTACTTGTTGCTGAAGTAGGGGTAGCCGGGGTAATCGGGCGGCCGCGGATAGGACCGCCGGACCTCAAAGTCGAGCTTGAAGCGATGATGGTCGCTGTCTTCGTAGAAGACATCCTTGGTGATGACCCGCCGCTCTTCGGTGGCCGCGATGACCACATCGGATTCGATGGTGCGGGCGGGGTAAATCACCAGGCCGGAACCCAGGCGGCAATTGTGCCCCACCGCGCCGCCCAGCACCGGGAAGGGGGTTTGCTCCAGTTTGCCGTCGGGACGGCGGGCCTTGATGGGCTGCGACAGCAGGTTGAAATCGGTGAAAGTGGTGCCCGCGCCAATGAAAGTGTTACGCCCCACCACGCACATTTGCAAGCAGGTGTTCTGGGCCACCATGCTGTTGTCCATCAGCGTGGTCATAAAGAGCGAAGCCCGAAAGGGCAGAAATGCGCCGTCACCCACCACCGAAAGCAACAGCTGGCAGCCCTGGCCGATGTTCACATTATCGCCGATGATGCAATTGTCGATGACCGCGCCGGCGCCGATGGTCACATTGTCGCCGATGACCGTGGGGCCGTGGATGACCGCGGTGGGGTCGATGTTGCAATTACGGCCGATGACCACCAGGTCGGAACTCTGCAGAATTTGCCGCCCTTCCCACAGCGACTTGAACAGGATTTTGATCTTGAACCACGGGTCTTCGTTGACCCGGGCTTCGAAGCGCACGCCCCGGCTGAACAGGCCGAAGATGATGTCGGCCACATAGACATGCACCCAGGTATCGATGGCCACGAAGGCCCGCTGGGG
>JALSPJ010000115.1 GCA_026985995.1 Anaerolineales bacterium | reverse complement strand
AGCCGCGCTGTTCCAGACGCAAATAGGCATACACAATGGCCGCCGCGGCCTCGAACCACAACAAGAACCACAGCCACCACTCGTAAGGCCGATATTGGCCCTCGGCCACCCAAATGGCGGCCGGCGCGCTGAGGGCCAGTACCCCCACGCCGATGAGCTCCACGCCCAATTGTCGCCGCTCGCGACGGCGCGACAACAGCCACAAATGCCAGGCAAAGACCAGCATCCCGGGGGCCGCGAGGTGCAAAATGTAGGTTTGGCCGCGCAGCAAAAGCCCACCGACCCCGATAGCCGTCAGGGCCGCGTACAGGGCCAAAAAGCGCAGCGCGGGCCGGGCATCGCGGCGGGGGCGGCGACCGGCCAGGGCCTTGACCAAAATGCTGGCCGGTTGACGGGCCAAAAAGGCGCCCAGCGCGGCCAGGACGAACAAGGCCGTGTTGCCGTTCCAGCGCCCGCCCAACACCAGCCCGATGAGCAGTGGGCTCAGGAAGAGGAACCACGCGCCGTGGTCCTGCGGCAGGGCAATGTGCTTTGGAAAACGCCGTTTGTGCGTCGGCATGGTCCGCTCCTGAGAAGAAGGTGGGCTTGCAGATATAACACGCCGGGGTTAAAGCCACCTTGGAATGCGGCTCGGGGCTTTGCTGTTGGTTGATGGAAAGGGCCGCCGCACCGCGGGTTTGGGGGCGCCCCGGGCCCACAGCGGCCTGGTGAAAACCGCGCTTGCCGTTCGCGCCGTGTTCGCCGGGGCGCTGCGCGCGCTTCTTTGTTCCGTGTTCCCTGTGTTTCTGGGTGATTTTGTCAACCCTCGAAACAGGCCTGATTTCCGCCGCGGCGCGGCTTGACGCGGCCCCGGCCTCGCGGTATACTATAGGGCGCCGAGCCGAGGTGGCGGAACAGGCAGACGCGCTGCGCTCAGGACGCAGTGGGCATTGCGCCCGTGGGGGTTCAAATCCCCCCCTCGGCACCAGGCAACCGCCCCCGTCATCGCGCGGGGGCTTTTGTTTTCGCTTGCCCCGACCGCGCTCCGCTGCCATGCTCCCCCGTCGTGGAGGCGCGTATGCTGCTCCTGACCAACGCCCGCATTTACACTTTGGTGCCCCAGCAGCCCGTGGTTGAAGCCTTACTCATCGCCGACGATGGCCGTATCGCCGCGGTCGGTTCCCCGCACGCGTTGCGGGCCGCGTTCGGCGCGCGCATTCGCCGCACAGAAGACCTGGCCGGCGCGGTGGTGTGGCCCGGCCTGACCGACGCGCACTTCCATTTGCGGCAATATGCCGCGCTGCTGGCCGCGGTGGATTGTCACACCCCCACCCGGGCCGAATGCCTGCAGCGGGTGGCCGCCCGGGCCCGGCAATTGCCCCCGGGCGCCTGGCTCATTGGCCACGGCTGGGACCAAAACCGCTGGCCCGAGGGCTACGGCACGGCCGCGATGCTGGACGCGGTCGCGCCCCACCACCCTGTCTTCCTCACGGCCAAGTCGTTGCACGCGGCCTGGGTCAACACCCGGGCGCTGGAACGCGCCGACCTCTCACCCACCGCGGCCGACCCGCCCGACGGTCATTTCGGCCGCGATGCCCGGGGGCGGCTCAATGGGCTGCTCTTCGAGGGGGCCATCGCGCTGGTGCGGCGGGCCATCCCGCGGCCCACGCCCGCGGAGGTCGCGGCGCAAATTCGGGCCGCGCTGCCCCGCTTGTGGGCCTTGGGCCTCACCGGCGTGCACAATTTCGACCGCGGCCTGAGCTTCGACGCGCTGCAGCGCCTGCGCGCGGCCAACGCCCTGGGCCTGCGGGTGGCCCAATATTTGCCCTGGGATGCCGCCGCGGCCATCGCCGCGCTGCGCTGGCGCGCGCCCGGCCCGGACCCGTGGTTGTGGCCCGTGGGCCTCAAGGGCTTCGCGGACGGCGCGTTGGGGCCCCGCACCGCGGCCATGCTGGAACCTTACGCGGACACGGGCCAGCGAGGAACCCTGCTGCTGACCGCGGAGCAGGTGGCGGCCAAGGCGGAAGCCGTGCGGCCCTGGGGCTGGTCCTTAGCCGTGCACGCCATTGGCGACGCGGCCAATCGGGCCGTGTTGCGGGGGCTGGCCCGGGCCCGAGCCCGCGAGGCCGCCACGGCGCCTTTCCCCCGGCCCCGCCACCGGGTGGAACACGCGCAGCGGGTGGCGCCCGAGGACCTGCCGTGGTTCGGTCGGCTGGGCCTGGTGGCTTCCATGCAGCCGGTGCACATGCTGAGCGACCGGGCCATGGCCCAGCGGGCCTGGGGCGCGCGCTGCGCCACCGCGTACGCCTGGCAGGCGCTGCGCAGCCAGGGCGCGGTGCTGGCTTTCGGCTCCGACGCGCCGGTGGAGCCGCCGGACCCGTGGCTGGGGCTCTTCGCCGCGGTGACCCGTCGGCCTCCCCGGGCGCGCGAGGCCGCGGCCTGGTTCCCCGAGCAGCGCCTGGACCTGCGCGCCGCGTTGGCCGCTTACACGACGGGGCCGGCGTATGCCGCATTTCGGGAGCGCGCTTTGGGCCGTTTGGCCCCTGGCTTTTGGGCCGACCTGGTGGTGTTGCCCCACGACCCCTTCGCTTTGCCCCCTGAGGCGCTGTTGGAGACCCGCCCCCTGGCGGTCATGGTGGGCGGGGTGTGGCGCTGGCAGCGGGCTTAGGGCCCTTGGTCCGCGCCCTCGTCTTTGGGCGCGCGCACGGGCCGCACGCCGGTGTTCCCCTCGGGCGGGCCCACGATGCCCCGGGCCTCCAAGGCCTCGATGAGCCGCGCGGCCCGGCTGTAGCCGATGCGCAGCCGGCGTTGCAACAGCGAGATGGAGGCCCGCCCTTCGGCCCGCACGACTTCGATGGCCCGCTCCAGCAGGGGGTCGTCTTTGGGCTGGGGCTGCAAGGGCTGCCCGGTGGTTGGGGCTGGCCGCGCGGCCCCGGGGCCCGGTTCCCCTTGCAACGCGGGGTTTTGGGCCCGCCAGTGCTGCACCACCCGCCGAATTTCGGCCTCGGAGACGAACGCGCCCTGCAGGCGCATGGGCTCGGGCGCATCGGGGGGCAGAAAGAGCATGTCGCCCCGGCCCAGCAGGCGCTCCGCGCCCGGCCGGTCCAAAATGACCCGGCTGTCGACCGTAGAAGCCACCGCGAAGGCGATGCGCGCCGGAAAGTTGGCCTTGATGAGCCCGGTGACCACATCCACCGAGGGGCGCTGGGTGGCGATGATGAGGTGAATGCCCGTGGCCCGGGCCAGCTGGGCCAGGCGGGTGATGGCTCGCTCGGTTTCGGTGGGCGCGAGCATCATCAAATCGGCCAGTTCGTCGATGATGACCACCAGGTAGGGCATCTCGGCCGGGTTCCCCACCCGCCGGTGGAAGGCTTGCACATCGCGCACGCCGGCGCGAGCCAGCCGCTCGTAGCGGCGGTCCATCTCTTGCAGCACCCATTGCAGGGTAGCCCCCACCTGCTCCATCTCCACCACCACGGGGGTGAGCAAATGGGGAATGCCGTTGTAGCCGGTGAGTTCCACCCGTTTGGGGTCGATGAGGATGAGGCGCAGGCGGTCGGGGGTGTTGAAGAGCAAGAAGGTGGTGATGATGCCGTTGAGGGCCACGGATTTGCCCGAGCCGGTGGCCCCGGCGATGAGCAGGTGGGGCATGGCCCGCAGGTCCGCGGCCACGGCCCGCCCGGCCACATCTTCGCCCAAGGCCAGGGCCAGGGGCGATTGCAAGCGCCGAAAGGCCGGGCTTTCGAGCACCCGCCGCAGGGGAACCAGGCGGGGTTTTTCGTTGGGCACTTCGATGCCGATGTAGCCCTTGCCCGGCACCGGGGCCTGGATGCGAATGCGCTTGGCGGCTAAGGCCAGGGCCAGGTCGTCGGCTAAGCTGACGATTTTGTTCACCCGCACTTTGGTGACCTTGCCGCCTCGGGTTTCGATGTAATCGGGCACCACGCCAAAGAGGGTCACCGTGGGGCCCCGCTGAATGTCGACCACTTGCACGGGCGCGCCGAAGTGGGCCAGGGTTTCTTCGATGACAGCCGCGCGCTCGAAATCCATGGCTTCTTCGGCCTCGTCAGGCAGCGCGGGGTTGAGCACCTGGGTCGGGTCGGGCAGCACCCAGGTGGGCGCGCGCGGCGGCGCGGTGGGGGTTTTCGCGTTGGGGGTGGGGCCTTGGCCCTTCGGGGGTGGGGGAACCGGCTGGGCCACGACCCGGGCGCGCGGCCGCCCGCGAGGGCGGGGCCGGGCCTGGCGCCGCGCGGCCCGCCAGCGGGCCAGGGCGCGCGTCACGGGTTCCACCAGGCTGATGACCGGGCGCTCGAGCAGCAGCGCCAGCCCCAAAACGGCCAGCGCGGCCCACCACAGCCACGCGCCCCAGGGGCCGAAGCCCCGCAGCAACAGCCACCACAGCCAGCCTGCGGGCCAGCCGCCGCCGGTTTGCGGGGGCCGACCGTGTTCCACGGCCCAGGCGGCCAGGGCCATGAGGGCCACGCCCAACAGCAGGGCCAGCCCCAAACCCCGGGCCACCGTGGGCGGGGGCCAGCCCTGTCGCGCGGCCAGCAAAAAGCTCAGCCCGGCCAGCAGCAGCGCGAGCCCGGCCAGGGGCACGCCCCGGCCAAACAGGGCCTGCCCCGCGCGGTGCAACCAGGTCAGCCCCCGGGCCCCCTGGGGCCACAGCCAGGCCAGGAGCAACACCCCGGCCCCGGCCAGCAGGGCCACACCGACCATATCGCGACGGTGTTGGGGGGCCAGGCGCTGCCAGCCTTCGCGCGCCGCGGTCCAGCCGCGGCTCACCAGGGCCCGCAGGCCCCGGCGCAGCCCCGCGGCGGCCCCGTGCCCTGCCGCGGCCAGGGCACCACCCACGGCCTGGGTGAGCGCGCCTTTGGTTTGCCCTGTTTTGCGCCGACGCGGGCTGGTTTTCTTCCGCGACGGCTTTTTCTTCTTGCGTGGCATCCCTCGGCCTCAAACCGCGTTAGACCTCCACCCCCAGCCACAGGCGCAGCACATAGCCCAGCCCAAAGCTGATGGCCGCCACGCCCAGGCTGATGAGCACCATCTCGAGAAAATCGCGCCAAAACGACGAACCGCGGGCCACCGCGTTGTAAAAATTGAATGCCGCGATGATGAGGATGGCCGTCGTGAGCGCCAGGCCCAGGCTGAGGTAGTAGTTGTCTTGCAGCAGGTAAGGCAAAATGAGGGCCAGCACGGTGAACAGATACGCCACGCCCGTGTACAGCGCGGCTTTGAGGGGGTGCTTGGCCCCGCGCTCGGCCTTGACCGAAAGATACTCCGACGCGGCCATGCTCATGGCCGCGGCCAGGCCCGTGACCAGGCCGCTCAGGGCAATCAGGCGCGCGTTTTGCAGCGCCAGGGTCAACCCGGCCAGCGCACCGGTGAGTTCCACCAGGGCGTCGTTCAGCCCCAGCACCACCGAACCCGCGTAGTCCAGTTTCTCCTCTTGCAGCAGGGTGAGCAGCCGGTCCTCGTGTTCCTCTTCCTCTTTTTCCACCTCCAGCGCCTCGGGCACCACCGTCGCCAGGCGGCGGTACAGGGCCTGAGCCTGTTCCTCGCCCCGCTCCATCAGGCGCAGGGTGAAAGTGAGGCCCAAAGTGCGGGCCAGGAAGGCATACAGGCGCACCTTCCAGGCTTGCGGGGCCACATCCTGGCCCGTCAAACCCCGCCACAGGTCATAATGCCGCTTCTCCATGGCCGCAATTTCTTCCAGCACTTCCCGGTTGGCCGGGTCGTCCATTTGGGCGGCCAGCGCGCGGTAGATGTGATATTCGGTGATTTCGTCCCGCTGGCGACGGAGCAGGGCCTGACGCAAATCGGGGGGCAGGGTTGGGGTCATGGGGAACCTCCTCCGGTCGGGCCGGGCTCAGGGCCAGGGCAAAAGCAACCCCACGCCGTAGGCCGTGAGGGGCACGACGAGGTTGTCGATTTCGGGCCAGGGTAGGCTTTCGGCCACGGTGGCGGCCGCGGCCACGCCCAAGGCCGGGGCCCAGTAAGCCCGCCACGGCCCAGGCCACAGCCCGGCGCGGGTGTACACCGCGCTCACCAGCAGGGTGAGGGCCGCGCCGCCCACGAAGAACGCCGCACTGCCCACCCACGATTTGCCGCGGCTCCAGGGCAGCTTGCGCCGGCCCCAGGCCCGCCCGGCCAGTTCGGCCAGACCGTCGCCGCCGCACAGCATCATCAGCGCGGCCACGGCCCGGGACGAAGTGCGGCCAAACAGCACCGTGAGCGCGACGAAGACCAGGCCATACAGCAAGGGGCCCCGCAGCAGCTCCCGGGGGTGGCCCCGACGGGCCATGGATTGCACCATCTCGGGGTCGTGGCGCAACCCCAGACCCACCGCGGCGATGTTCAGCGTGAGGGCCAGGGGCACCCACACGGCCCAGGCCCGCACCGCGGCGTCGCTGGGGTAGAGCAGCCAGGTCAGCACATACAGGGGCCCGGTGCCGGTGTGAATGAGCTTGCGGCTGACCCACGACGCGGTCCACCCGCGGGCGGCCAGAGCCTGGTTGAGGCGCATCCACGCCACCGCCACGGCCAAAGTGACCAGCAAAGCCAGGGGCGCTGGTAACATGCCTGCCCTTCCTTCACCGTCGGCGGAACAGCTGGCGACGCATCTCGCGCTCGGCCTCCTTGCGGGCGATTTCCTGCCGCTTGTCGTACTTCTTCTTGCCCCGGGCCAGCGCAATTTCCACCTTGGCCTTGCCGTTCTTGATGTACATGCGGGTAGGGATGATGGTCATCCCCTTGGCCCGGGTTTTGTTCCACAGCTCGAGGATTTCCTTTTTGTGCAGCAACAGCTTGCGCGGCCGCCGCGGGTCGTGGTTGCCCCAACCCGCGTGGTCATAGGGCGCGATGTAGGCATCCACCAGCCAGGCCTCCAGGTTCTTGTCGATGCGCACGAAAGCCTCGTTGAGGCTCACCCGCCCGGCCCGCACCGATTTGATTTCCGTGCCTTTGAGGGCAATGCCGGCCTCGAAGTATTCTTCCAGGTTGTAATCGCGCTTGGCCTTCCGATTGGTGGCCACCACCCGAATGTTGCTCATGATGCCTTCGTCCTTCAGGGGGAACCGAGCCATGCGTGGCGGTTGTGGGTTACAAGTATAGCATGGGTTGCGCGCGTTTGGTGTTATAATGCACCATAACCCAGGGCCTTCCCGGGCCTTCATAACATCACACGGCGACACGAGAACACCGAGAAGCGAGGGGTTGGGGAGGGGGATGTTGCACCGCCTGGCCGAACGAACGGCCCACCGCGGATGTGGTGGAGAAAATGTGTGTAAAAGCAAGACCTTCCTGAGGGAGCGCGAATGCGCGTTTTCGTCACCGGCGGCGATGGCTTCATTGGTCGCCATTTGCTCCCGGCCTTAGTGCAGGCCGGGCATCAGGTCACCGCCCTGGCCGGCGAGTCCCATTCCCCGCGGGTGCTGCAGCAGCTGGGCGCGCAGGCCATCGTGCCCGGCCGGCTGGAAGCCCCCGAGGCCTGGCTGCCGGCCCTGGAAGGCCACGACGCCATCGTCCACCTGGCCGCGCCGGTGCGGGTGTGGGGGCCGTGGGCCTTGTTCCAGCAGCAAATGGTGCAGGCCACCCAACGCCTGTTCCAGGGGGCCATGCGCTACCGGGTACCCCGCTTCGTCTACACCAGCTCCGAAACGGTCCACTGGGGCTGGGATGTGACGGACCTGAGGGGCATCGACGAGCACGCGGCTTTCAGCCAACGCCCCTTTTCCCACTACAGCCGGGCCAAGCAGGAAGTGGAACGCTTTTTGCAGCGCGCCACGGGCCCGACCCAGCCGGTCATCCTGCGCTTGCCCTTCGTGTGGGGGCCGGGCACCGCGTTTCTGGCCGAACTGGCGCGGCAGGTGCGGCAGGGCACTTTCGTGTGGGTGGGCGACCCCGACATGCCCATCGAAGCCGTGCATGTGGACAACGCGGTGGTCGCACTGCAAGCCGCGCTGCTGCAGGGGGAACCGGCCGCGGCCTACTTCGTCACCGACGACCATCCCCATACCCTGCGCAGCTTCTTGGGCGGCATCATCGAGGCTTTGGGCTTGCCCATGCCCCGGCGTCGTTTGCCCGTGGGGTTGCTGCAGGGGTGGACCCGGGCCGCGGAAACGGCCTGGCGCGCGCTGCGGCTGCCGGGCAAGCCCTTCCCCATGACCTGCTTCGAGCTGGCCTTTTTCACCCTGCCCCGGCGCTATCGCATCGCCCGGGCGCAACGCGATTTGAACTACGCGCCCGAGCGCAGCTGGCAGGCCGGCTTGGCCGCGCTGTCGGCTTGAAGCGGCGCGGCCTTCGGGGGCGTTTTTCCCCACGCAGAGCCGCCGCGGGGCTACGGCTGGCCGGAGCCTTCCCCCAACACCCGCTGCAAAAAGGCATACACGGTCCGAAACACTTCCTCCCGGTTCACGCCCAGGGTGATGACATGGCGATTGACCCGCTGGAGCACCGTCTCTTTGTGCTGTGACCCGATGGCCTGGGCATAGCGGTGCATGTGTTCCACGGGAACCACGCTGTCGCCGGTGGCATAGACGAAGAGGGCCGGCGCGGTCACCCGGTGCAGGGTGGCGTGCAGCACGGCCAAAAAGGCCTGAAACTGGCGCAGGCTGCGGATGGGGTAGGCCGGATAGCTGAGGTGCACTTCGGGCAGCCGCGCCCGGTCGACCATAGGCGGCCGCCAAAAGCGCTTGGACCAGTAGGGCATGACCCATTGCAAGAGGGGCAACAGGGGCATGAGGGGGTGGCGCGGCAGTTCGTAGGGCGCGGCCAGCACGCCCACCGCATCCACGGGAAAGCGCGCCGCGTGATAGAGGGCCAGCGCGCCGCCCAGGGAGAGGCCCACCACGGCCACCGGTGCGTGCCCCGCGCTGCGCAGCACATGCCAGCCGTCTTCCACCGAAGCGGCCCAATCGCGCCAGGTGGTGCGGGCCATGTCGCGCAGGTGCGTGGCGTGCCCGGCCAAACGCACGCCCAAAGTGCTCAGCCCGCGCGCGGCCAGGTATTCCCCCAAAAAGCGCATTTCTTGCGGCGTGGCGGTAAAGCCGTGCACCAGCAGCACGGCCGCCCGGCCCCGAGGGAAGTAAAACGGCTCGGCCCAGCGCCACACCAGGCCGCTGGCTTCGGCGTGCTCTTGCGTTGACATGTCAGCCTCCCCGGGCCAGTTGCTCTAAGCGCTGGCGGTCGGTGAAGACCAGATACCGCCGGCCGACCCGCACGATGCCCTCCCGGTCCAAATGCTGCAACACCCGGCTGACGAATTCCCGGCTGGTGCCCACCATGGCGGCCATCTCGTCCAGGGTGAGCGAGCGGGGCACCCGCAAGCCCTCGGCCGCGGGATACATTTGCAGCAACACCCGGGCCACCCGATGGAGCACGGTCTGAAAGGCCAGGCTGTAGATGGTCTCCCGCACCCGGCGCATCCAGCCCACCATCTCGCCCACCAGGGCCCACAAGGCCTCGGGCCGCCGTAACAGCACCGGCAGCAGCACCTCGCCGGGCCAGCAATACACCGTCCCGGGCTCTACAATTTCAAACGACGCGGGCAAGGGCTGGCCATCGAACAGGCTATGCCCCCACACCACCGCGCCCGGCTCTAAGCGAAAGACCACCTGCCGCTTTCCCGAAGGCGCCAAAAGGCACCATTGCCCCGCGGCGTCGCCCAAATAAGCGGCCCGGGGCCACACCTGCCCCTGATGGCCCAACACCATGCCCTTGTTCAGCGTCAGCGCCTGGGCCCGGTCGGCCAAAAAAAGGCGTTCTTCGGGTTGTAAATGGCGAAAAACCGGGTTTTCGGCCAATCGCGCGGCAAGTTCTTCAATCTCCATGGCTCAATTTGCCAAATTGCAAAGACAAACCGCACGGCGCAGCGTATACTGTCTTCAAGAAAACCCCGTGCGGGTTCTCGGGAGGGCGCTTATGTGGCAAGATTTCAAGAAATTCGTTTTGCGCGGCAATGTTCTCGATATGGCCGTGGGCATCATCATTGGCGCGGCCTTTGGGGCCATCGTCAAGTCGCTGGTCAACGACCTTCTCATGCCGCCCATCGGCCTGCTGTTGGGCGGGGTCGACTTCGCCAACCGCTTCGTGGTGCTGCGGCCGGGCACGCCCCCGCCCCCCTACGCCAGTCTGGCCGATGCCCAGGCGGCCGGTGCGGTCACCCTCAACTACGGCGTGTTCGTCAACACCATCGTCTACTTCCTCATCGTCGCCCTGGCCATCTTCCTTATGGTGCGCATGGTGGAACGCTGGCAGCAAGCCCAGGCCGCACCCGAAACTGCCCCGGCCGCGCCGACCACCAAAACCTGCCCGTATTGCTATTCCACCATCCCCATCCAGGCCACCCGTTGCCCCTATTGCACTTCCATGCTGACCGACGACGCCGCATAGCACCCGCAGGCTCAACAAACTTGGGGCATTATACCATACGCCCTTGAGGGCCTTTCATGCTTCCCGGGGCGCTGTCCAGGGCCTTTCCAAGCTTTCAAATCACCCGGGGACACGGGGAACACAGAGCAACCGAAAAATCATTCGCTCCGTGTCGCTGCATCCCCATGCGAAATGCCCAAATGGTGTCGTTGAGGCCGCAAAGGCCCCGCATCCCCACCCCCGAGGAGGTGCGTATGACCGGCAAGACCACCCCCACCCAACGCAACCTTTTGGCCCTGGTCGCGCTGCTCATGGGGTTGTTCCTCATGCTGCGCGCCCCCTTCTTGACCTTAGACACCCTCAACCCCTGCCTGCGCAATCTCATCGAAGTGTGGCAGGTGGCCGAGCCCAACGGCGTGTGGGATACGCCCGTGCCCATTCTGACCGCGACCTTCCATGTGTGGATGGCCCTCTTCGTCTTCGCCGGCGCGGTGCTGGTGGTCATCGCCAAAGACATTCGCGCCGGCAAGCCCTGGGCCCGGCCCCTGGCTTTGGCCCTGCTGGCTCTGCCCGCGGTGGGCGGCCTGTCCTTCTTCATTCCCTGGATGGTGCTGGTGGTGCGTCAGCCCGGCGGCAAGAACCCCAATGCGGGGATGCCCCCGGCCCTGAGCATCATGGTCCTGGGCCTGGTGGCCTACTTCCTCATGCTGTGGCTCGAGCAAGCCGACCTGAAGACCAAAATCGCCCAGGGTGTGGTGTTCGGCTGGCTGGGCATTACCGCCGGCATGGTCTACATGAACGCGCAGCACGGGGTGCGCTACTTCATGCACAACCCCAGCGCGCCCTACTTCGACCCGCGCTACAGCCATCCCGAGCTGTTTTTGGGCGGCTATGTGCTTTACGCCTCCACCGCGTTGTTCATCATCGCCATCGGCTTTTTGGCCGCCCGTCATCCTTTGGGCTGGTATAGCGGCGTGGTGGCCGCGCTCATGACCGCGGTGGTCATGTTCCTCGTCTTCCTGGCCCGGCATCAAGCCGGGGCTTCGGGCGCGGTGGAATGGCTGCGCGGGGCCTTGCTGTCCCTCGTCTTGCTGGTGATTTTGGGCGTTCCGTGGTTCCGCGAGCGGGTGTGGGAACCCCACGCCGGCTGACGCCGCGGGCCACCGAACCCGGCGGCCGCGAGGGCCGCGAGAGGGAGGGTGGGAGGCGCCGGGGAGCCGGAGGGTGCCGACCGGCCGGCGTGAGCCTCAGGCCGCGCGCGGCCGGTCGATGTCTTCCAGCAGCTGCGCCAAGGCCTCGGGCGTGGTCACCGGTGGGTGGCAGGTCATGCCCTGGCACACATACGCGGTGGGTTGGCCATCCTGCGGGGGGCGTTGCTGCACCAGGGGCGGCGCTTCGGGGGGAACCGGCGTGGCGGCCACGGCCCACACCACCCGGGGCCGCCAGGCCGCGCGCAGCACCGCGAGCAAGGCGTCGGCCGGGGTCTGCGGCGGGTGCACCAGGGCCACCTCACCCCGGGGGCCCACCACCAGGTCC
>JALSPJ010000114.1 GCA_026985995.1 Anaerolineales bacterium | reverse complement strand
TGCGCGATGTGGTCCAGGCCCTGTTGGCCGCGGCCCAGGCCCCCGAGGCCCCGGGCCGGGTGTACAATGTGTGTACCGGCCAGGGCATCGCAGTGCTGGATGTGCTGGCCGAGCTGTATCGCTTCTTCCCCAAAGCCCCGGGGCCCCGCTTCGAGCCCCCGCGCGCCGGCGACATTCGCCACTCCGTGGGCGACCCGCGCCGCGCGGCTGAGGAACTGGGCTTTCGCACCCGCACGCCCCTGCTGCGCGGCCTGCGCGCGGTGGTGAACGCCGCGGCAACCTGACCCGGAGGTGCGCGCATGAACGCGGCCATTTGGCTCTCGGCCCTGTCGATTTTCGGCTTGCGGCTGGTGGATGTTTCCTTAGGCACCCTACGCATGTTGGTGCTCTTTCGCGGCTATCGGCTGCTCACCTGGGTGCTCAGCTTCTTCCAGTCCCTGGTCTTCGTCATCGCGGTGGGCGCGGTGCTCAAAGGCGCCAGCCACCCGGTGCAGTTCGCGGCCTATGCCGCGGGCTACGCCACCGGCACCCTGCTGGGCATGTGGCTGGAAAGCCGCCTGGCCTTGGGCTACAGCTATGTGCGCGTCATCAGCCCCACCAAGGGCGCGCTGGTGGCCAAGGCCCTGCGGCAGCATGGATTCGCGGTCACCGAGCTCCCGGCCCGGGGGCTGCAGGGCACCGTGGGCATGCTGGAAACCGCGGTGGCCCGCAAAGATGTGGCTGAAGTCGAACGCTTGGTGCAGCAAACGGACCCCGAAGCCTTCATCACCGTGGAAGAAATCCGCTCCCCCCGGCGGGGGTACTTCCGCGCCAATTCGCGGCCCTCGTAGGCCCAACCGGAGGTGTTCCCCATGCGCAACTGGCTGAACAAATGGCGGGAAGGCCTGGCCCGCACCCGCAAGACCACCTTTGGACGCCTGGCCCAACTGCTGGGCGCGACGGAAATCACCGCCGAAACCTGGGACGACCTGGAAGCGCTGCTCATCCAGGCCGATTTGGGCGTGGAACTCACCCTGGATTTGCTGGAACGCCTGAAGGCGCGGGTGCGCCGCGAGGGCATCACCCGGGCCGACGAATTGCAGCAGGTGCTGATGGAAGAACTGCGGGCCCTGCTCCAGCCCCCGCCGGCCATCGAATATCCCGAGCGCCCCACGGTGATTCTGGTGGTGGGGGTCAACGGCAGCGGCAAGACCACCACCATCGCCAAGCTGGCCCGCCGACTGCAAAACGAGGGCCGCAGCGTGCTTTTGGCCGCAGCCGATACCTTCCGCGCCGCGGCCATCGACCAGCTCAAAGTGTGGGGCCAGCGCTTGGGCGTGCCCGTGGTTGCCGGGCAGCCGGGCAGCGACCCCGGCGCGGTCACCTACGACGCGGTGCGGGCTGCGCAGGCCCGGGGCAGCGATGTGGTGCTGGTCGATACCGCCGGACGGCTGCACACCCGCTACAACCTCATGGAAGAGCTCAAAAAAGTGCGCCGCGTGGCCGGCAAGGCTCAACCCGGCGCGCCGCATCATGTATGGCTGGTGCTCGACGCCACCACAGGCCAAAACGCGCTGCAGCAGGCCAGGGCCTTCAAAGACGCGGTGGGCGTGACCGGCGTGATTTTGGCCAAACTCGATTCCTCGGCCAAGGGCGGCATGGCCTTCGCCATCCAGCGCACCTTGGGCCTGCCCATTCTCTTCGTGGGCCTGGGCGAAGGCCCCGACGACCTGGCGACCTTCGACCCCGACGCGTTCGTGCAGGGGTTGTTGGAACCCGACAGAAAGGCGGCGTGACATGTGGGATGCCAACCCGTCTTACGATGTTCCCCCCACTGCGGTGGAAGGCGTGCGGGTGGGCCACGCGCACGACCCGCAGGCCCGCACCGGTTGCACCGTGATTTTGGCCCCACCCCAGGGCGCGGTGGCCGGGGTCGACATTCGCGGCGGCGCGCCCGGCACCCGGGAAACCGACGCGCTGCAGCCCGTGCATCTGGTGCAGCGGGCCCACGCGGTGCTGCTCACCGGCGGCTCGGCCTTTGGCCTGGCCGCGGCCGAGGGCGTGGTGCGCTTTTTGCGCGAGCGCGGCGTAGGCTTCGACACGGGGGTGGCCAAAGTGCCCATCGTGCCCGCGGCCGTGCTGTTCGACCTGCGGGTGGGGGAACCCACCTGGCCCTCCGCGGCCATGGGCTATCAGGCCGCGCAGAACGCCACCGCCGGGCCCGTGGCCCAGGGGCGGGTGGGCGCGGGCATGGGCGCGACCGTGGGCAAGCTGCTGGGCCCCGAGCGGGCCATGCCCGGCGGGCTGGGCGTGGCCGGCGTGCGGTTCCCTAACGGCTTGATTGTGAGCGCGCTGGCCGTGGTGAACGCCTTGGGCAATGTAGTGCACCCCGAAACCGCCGCGCCCCTGGCCGGCGCGCGCGGTCCCGACGACAGCATCGTCGACGCCCGGCAGGTGCTGGCCCAGGCCGCGGCCCAGGGCGTACAGCTGGCCTTTGGTCCGGGCGAAAACACCACCTTAGCCGTGGTGGTGACCAACGCCCGACTGGACAAGGCCGGCGCGACCAAAGTGGCGCAAATGGCCCACGACGGCTTGGCCCGGGTGCTGCGCCCGGCCCACACCATGCTCGACGGCGACACCATCTTCACCCTGGCCACGGGCACCACGCCCGGCGATGCCAGCATCGTGGGCGCGTGGGCCGCGGAGATGGTGGCCTGGGCTGTGGCGCGCGCGGTGCAGCCTCAAACCGGCGCGGCCACCGCGTAAAGCCCCAATTTTCCCCCTTCGCCGTCGGAGAGGAACAGATCCCGGACCCGCCAGCCCGCGGCGTCCAAATCGGCCTGCAGCTCCGCGGGGGTGTAGAGGTGCACATAGCGCAGGCCCTGGCCCCCGTGTCGCCAGTCGAGGAGAAAATCGCCGGGCTCGAGCTGCCGCGGCGACAGCCCCGCCCGGGCCCAGGGCTGCACCCGGGCCCGCAGCCGCGCGCTGCGCCAAAAGTGCCACACCGACACGGCCAGCCAGGCCTGGGGGGCGGCGCGCGCCCGCAGGCGGGTCAGGGCCGCACGGCG
>JALSPJ010000113.1 GCA_026985995.1 Anaerolineales bacterium | reverse complement strand
CAGGTTTCCAGCTCCCGGTAGAGCCATTGGCGCAGCTCGGGCGGGGTGGGACGCCAGCGGGCATAAAAGGCCTGGGCCGTGGGCGACGCCAGGGCCTGCAACGCGGCCGCGCGCGCCGCGTCGTTGGGCCCGCGCAGGGCCAGCTGTTCGATGTAACGCCACACCGCGCGGGCCTCGGGCCGGGCCGCGTCGGGAAACCGGAGCCAATCTTCCAGCGCGGCCTGGGGGTCGTCCCCTTGCAGGCGGGCCAACCATTGCGCCCAGGGGGTGGTTTGGGCCATGGGTCACTCCTTCGTCGTGGGGGTGAGCACGGCCTGCGCTAACTGCGGCAGCAGCTGGGCCACATCGCCCCGCAGTACGGCCGCGGCCAGAGGGTCCAGCCGGGTGGGGGTGAGGTTGACGATGATGACCGCCGCGCCGTTGCGGTGGGCCTGCCAGGGCAGGTCCCCGGCCGGGGCCACTTCCAGCGAGGAACCGGCCACCAGCACCACATCGGCCCGCTCGATGGCTGCTTGCGCGGCGCGCCACGCCTCGGCCGGCAGGGGTTCCCCAAACAGGGTGGCATCGGGCTTGAGCACCGCGTGGCAGCGGGGGCAGCGGGGCAAGGCCTGGCCGTGCAAAAACTCGTCGGTGAGGAAGGCCGCGGCGTCCCCGCGCCAGCCGCAATCGAGGCACACCATGGCCTCGAGCCCGCCGTGCACTTCGATGACCCGCCGGGAACCGGCCTTTTGGTGCAGGCCGTCGATGTTTTGGGTGATGACCGCGTGCAAGCGGCCGGCGGCTTCCAACCGGGCCAGGGCGTGGTGTGCGGGGTTGGGCCGGGCGCGCAGCAGGTCCCGGGCCAGGGGCCGCAGCCAGGCGTAAAAGCGGGCCGGGTCGCGGCGAAAACCCCAGATGGAAGCGACTTCCATAGGGTCCACCTGCTGCCACAGCCCCGAGGGTGAGCGAAAGTCGGGGATGCCCGAGGGTGTGGAGATGCCCGCGCCGGTGAAGGCCACCGCGTGCTGCGCGCCCCGCAACAAGGTCACGGCCATGTCGAAGTCGGGTTGCGGAAGGGGTGTCGCCATGGTGCTGTGCTCCTGCCTTGAGGGAAAGGGTGCGAGGTATTTTTAGTATAACAAAACGCGCAAGGGCCGCCGGGTTTGTGGTATAACCGGTATCCCTGTGAGGTACCATGTGGGAGGCGTTGCCATGAACATTCGCCCCGTACAACCCGACCCCGAGGTCAATGTCTATTTGCCCGACGGCCTGGTGCTGCGCGGCCCCCGGGGGGCGACCATTGGCGCGTTTTTGCAGGCGGCCGCGGCGCGTTTCCCCGCGCCGGTGATGGGCGCGGTGGTCAACCACGCTTTGCAGGAACTCACCACTCCCGTGGACCTGGAGGCCCGGGTTACGCCGGTGACCATGCAAGACGAGGACGGCGCGCGCATTTACCGCCGCTCGTTGGTTTTCTTGCTCAGCGTGGCCTTTCAGCGGGTGTTCCCCCAGGCCTACCTGACGGTGGATTATTCGGTGGGCGCGGGGGGCTATTTTTGCACCGTGCAGGGCCGCCCGCCGTTGAGCGCCGCGGAATTGACCCGCTTAGAGGCCGAGATGCGGGCCCTGGTGGAGGCGGACCTGCCCATTCGACGCAGCGAGGTGCCCCTGCGGGAGGCCATCGAGCACTTTCGGCGGTTGGGTTTGCACGATAAGGTCCTGCTGCTGCGTTTTCGGCGCAAGCCCTATTTGACCCTCTACGAGCTCGACGGCCAGCGAGACTACAATTTCGGCTACATGGTGCCCAGCACAGGCTATTTGCGGTGGTTTGCGTTGGAACCGGCGGACGGGCAGGGCTTTTTGTTGCGCTTCCCCGAGCGGGATGCGCCCACCCGAATCAAGCCGGCCCGGCCGGCGCCCAAATTGCTGGCCACTTTTCGGCAATATGGCGATTGGCTGCGCCGGTTGGGCATTCACTATGTGGGCGCGCTCAACGAGGCCATCGCCCAGGGGCGGTTGGCGGAAATCATCCTGGTGGCCGAGGCGCTGCACCAGCAGCAGCTGGCCGCCATTGCCCAAAGCATTGCCGAGCGCCGGGAGCAGGTGCGGGTGGTGCTGGTCGCGGGGCCTTCCTCGGCCGGGAAGACCACCTTTGCCAAGCGTTTGGCCGTGCAGCTGCTGGCCCACGGCATCTCGTCCTTTTCGCTGGAGATGGACAATTACTTCGTGGACCGGGAAAAAACGCCCAAGGACGCGCAAGGCCGTTACGACTTCGAGCACATCGACGCGCTCCAGCGGCATCGCCTGGCCCGCGACTTGCAGCGGCTCATCGCCGGGGAAGCCGTGCGCCTGCCGCGCTATGATTTTCCCTCGGGCCGCAGTTTGCCGGGCCGCCAGGTGCGCCTGCGCCCGGGGCAAATCATCATCCTCGAAGGGCTGCACGGCCTCAATCCGGACCTGCTGCCCGATTTCCCCTTGGCGCACACTTTTCGCGTCTATGTGTCGGCCTTCACGCAGCTGAACCTGGACCGCTACAACCGGGTTTCGACCACCGACACGCGGCTGTTGCGCCGCATTGTGCGCGATGCCCGGGAGCGGGGCTATACCGCGCAGCAAACCATCGCCCACTGGGAGATGGTGCGCCGCGGAGAACGGCGGTGGATTTTCCCCTACCAGGAGCAGGCCGATGTGATGTTCAATTCCGCGCTGGTGTATGAGCTTTCGGTGCTCAAGCCCCGGGTCGAGCCGCTGTTGTTGCAAATTCCGCCCCGCAGTCAGGAGCGCATCGAGGCCAAGCGCCTGCTGTCGTTGCTGGAGTGGTTCCCGACGGCCACGGACCGCTGGGTGCCCGACAACTCCATTTTGCGCGAGTTCATCGGCGGTTCCATCCTCAAAGACTTCACCGTGTGGCAGGGGAACGACGAGACCGGGGCCGGTCCCTGATAGCGAGGCGCGGCTTTGGGGGGCCGTGGCCCCTTCGTGCCGCTTTTGTTCCCGGCGCGCTGGTTTGGGGCACGACCCCCGTCAGGGTGTGGCCTGTGCAAGCGGCGTTAGGCCGCCGAGCTCATATGCTCG
>JALSPJ010000112.1 GCA_026985995.1 Anaerolineales bacterium | reverse complement strand
ACTTCCAACTTCCAACCCCAAACTTCCCCCCCAATCCCCCAACCTGTGGTATACTACCCGGTTGCTGCCCCCAGGCGGCCATCTCAAACCACGCACGTTCCCCGACCCGGGGCGGGCGTGCCGGGGTGAAGTTGGTGGTTTCACCCACTGACGGCTTCGGTCCGACCCGGGGATGACGGGAACGGAGGCATAACGCAGGAGGACCCCATGCCCCCTATCGTTTCCCTCAAAACCCTGTTGGAAAGCGGCGTGCACTTCGGCCATCGCATCAACCGCCGCCATCCCAAGATGACGCCCTACATCTTCACCGCCCGCAACGGCGTGCACATCATCAACCTTCAGCTCACCCAAAAAGCCCTGCGTGAGGCCTACAACCTCATTCGCGATACCGTCGCCCAAGGCGGCATCGTGCTCTTCGTGGGCACCAAGCGCCAGGCCCAAGACATCATCGCCCAGGAGGCCGGTCGGGTGGGCATGCCCTATGTCAACTACAAGTGGCTGGGCGGTATGCTCACCAACTGGCGCACCATCAGCCAGCGCATTCGCTACCTGGAAGAGCTGGAGCGCATGCGCGACAGCGGTGACCTGGAGCGCCTGACCAAGAAAGAGGCCCTCATGGTGCTGCGCAAAATCGAACGCCTGCAATCCCGACTGGGCGGCATTCGCACCATGACCCGCCTGCCCGACATCGTCTTCGTGGTCGATGTGTGCCGGGAAGAAACGGCCATCAAAGAAGCCAACCGCCTGGGCATCCCCGTGGTGGCGATGGTCGATACCAACTGCGACCCCAGCAATGTCGATTATGTCATCCCCTCCAACGACGACGCCATTCGGGCCATCAAGCTCATCGTGGGCCTGATGGCCAAGGCCGTGGAAGAGGGCAAGCAGCTGCGGGCCAAGGAAGAGGCCGAGCAGGCCGAGGCGCCCGTTGAGGAAGTCGGCGAGCCCCTGCCCGAGGAGGTGAGCGACGAAGACCTCTTGGGCGAGGCCACCCTGGCCAAAATTCAGGCCCAGCAAACCGAAGAGGCCCCGGCCCAGGCCGAAGCCCCGGCCGAGCCTACGGCCCAACCCGAAGCCGAACCCGCGGCCACCGAAGAAGCCGCGGCCTGAGCCCTTCATGACCAACCTCGAGGGCGGGAACTCGACCCGGTTCCCGCCCTCGCCGCGACCCGAACCCTGTTTTTCTAAGGAGGAACCCCCGATGGCGATTTCCGTCGAGCAAATCAAGCAGCTGCGCGCAGCCACCGGCGCGGGCATTCTCGACTGCCGCAAAGCCCTGGAAGAAGCCGGCGGCGATTTCGACAAAGCCGTGGAAATTTTGCGCAAGAAGGGCCTGGCCAAGGCCGCCAAGAAGGCCGGCCGCGAGGCCAGCGAAGGCGTCATCGAGACCTATGTCCACGGCGGCGGCCGTATCGGCGTGATGCTGGAACTCAACTGCGAAACCGACTTCGTGGCCCGGTCCGAGGTCTTCCGCAACCTGGCCCATGAGCTGGCTTTGCAAATTGCGGCCATGAGCCCTCGCTATGTGCGAGACGAGGACATTCCGCAAGCGGTGCTGGACCAAGAGGCCGAAATCGCCCGCGAACGGGCCAAAGGCAAGCCCGAGCATGTGGTGCAACGCATCGTCGACGGTATGCTCGAGAAGTTCAAGAACGAAGTGGTGCTCATGCGCCAACCCTACATTCGCGACGACAGCAAGACCATCCAGGACCTCATCAACGAGCACATCGCCAGCATTGGCGAAAACATCGTGGTGCGCCGTTTCGTGCGCTGGGAATTGGGCGAAACGGCCAAGGCCGCGGAGAAAGACGAGCAGGCTGCCTGACATGGGCATTCCGCAGGGCCAACCCTCGCCAGGGTTGGCCCTGTTGCTGTCGGAGGCGCGTATGAATGTGACGCCCAACGCTTCCTCCCTGCTCAGCCCCCCTGAGCTGCGTTATCGGCGCATTTTGCTCAAATTTAGCGGCGAAATTTTGGCCCCGCCCGACGGCACCCGGGGCATTGACCCCGCGCAGGCCAAAGCCATTGCCCGCCGGGTGCAGGATGTGCACGCCTTGGGGGTGCAAATTGGCATCGTCATTGGCGCCGGCAACCTGTGGCGCGGGCACATTGGCGTGGAACACGGCATGGACCAGGCCACGGCGGACTATATGGGCATGTTGGCCACGGTGATGAACGCCATGGCCTTGATGGATGCCATCGAGCAGCTGGGCGTGCCCACCCGGGTGATGAGCGCCATCGAAATGCGGGCCGTGGCCGAGCCCTACATTCGCCGGCGGGCCATTCGGCATTTGGAAAAGGGGCGGGTGGTCATTTTCGGCGGCGGCACCGGCAACCCCTTCTTCACCACCGACACCGCGGCTGCGTTGCGGGCCATGGAAATCGGCGCCGAAATTCTCATCAAGGGCACCAAGGTCGATGGCGTCTACGACGCGGACCCGGCCACACACCCCCATGCCCGGCGCTTCAAGCGCTTGACTTACCTCGACGCGCTCAATCGGCGCTTGCAGGTCATGGATTCCACCGCGCTTTCCTTGTGCATGGAGCACAATTTGCCCATTCTGGTGCTCAATTTGTGGGACGAAACCGCGCTGCGGCGGGCGTTGTTGGGCGAGGAAGTGGGCACCTGGGTGGGCCCGGGTCCAACCGAAGAAAGCCCCGCGCATTGACAAAATCGCACCCAGGCACGGGGAACACGGGGGAAGTTGGGGGGAGGTTGGTGGTTGGAGGCTGGTAGTTAGAAGTTGGCGGTTGGTGGTTGGCGGGTGCCGCGCGTTGCTCCCCGCTCCCTGCTGTCTGCTGTCCGCTGTCTGCTGTCCGCTGTTTTTCTTCCGTGTCCATCCGTGTTTTTCCGTGGTTTTTTCATCTAATCCGCGTCTATCCGCGCTTATCCGCGGTTGCATTCCCCCCTCGGGCGACCGGCCGGGTTGCCCCTACCGGGCTGTCTGCTGACCGCTGGGATTGCGCCTTGTCCCGCGTCTGTCACTTCCAATCCACCGCCACCACCTGACCGTCGCCGGTCATGGGCTGGGCCTCGCCGGTGGCCGCGTCCACCAGGTACAGGTTCCCCTCATAGAGCACGGC
>JALSPJ010000111.1 GCA_026985995.1 Anaerolineales bacterium | reverse complement strand
CGGTGCCGCTTGCGCCACAGGGTAGCCGAAAATGCCGGTGGAAATGGCCGGTAGCGCGACGCTGCGCACGCCCAAGGATTGCGCGGCCCGCAGCGCGGCCTGCACCGCGGCCCGCAGCTTGGCCGCCTCGTCGCCGCTGCCCCAGCGGGGCCCCACCACATGGATGACATAGCGGGCCGGGAGCGCGCCCCCGGAGGTCACCGCGGCCCGGTCGTGGGTCAGGGGCCCGTGCTCGCGCACCCAGGCGTCGCTTTCCTGCTGAATGACGCGGCCCCCGCGGCGCACGATGGCCCGGGCCAAACCGCCGCCGTGCTGCAAATATTCGTTGGCCGCGTTGACGATGGCCTCCACGGGCTCCTGGGTCAGGTCGCCCTGCACGATGCGCAGGGTGTGCCGGGGGCTCAAAGGCACGGTGAGCACTTCACGCCGGGTCATGGGTTGGTTCCTCCTGGGCGTGGGGTTGCACCACGGCCAGCACCGCGCCGCGTTCCACGGCCTGACCGGTTTGCACCCGCACCTCGGTCACTACGCCGTCGAAAGGCGCCTGCACCCGCAGCTCCATCTTCATGGCCTCCAGCAGCACCAGCGTCTCGCCGGCGCGCACGGTTTGGCCGGCTTCCACCTGCACGCCCCGCACCTGGGCCGGCATGGGCGCGCGCAGGGTGCCGTCGCCGCTGCTGGCGCCGCCCTCGCCCCGGGCGGCCCGGGGGCCCCGGCTTACCTGCCAGGTGCGGCCCTGGTGGGTGGCCCAACCCTGGGTGCGGGTCCATTGCGCATACACCTCGGTTTGCCGGCCGTCGATTTCCAGCACCCAACGGGCGCCATCCCGAAAGCGCACCCGCACCTCGTGAGCCCGGTCGCCCACCCACAGACGCCAGCGACCCTGGGCTTCGTCGATGGGCTCCAGGCGCACCTCGTAGCTCTGTTCCTGCCAGCGATACACGGCCATGGCTCACTCCTCCTGGGGGCAGCGCACCCGCGCGGTGCGCAGGCGATTGAAGGCCGCGGCCCACTCCAGGGCCCGGAATTCGGCCAGGTCGCCCCAGGGCCACGGCGTGGGGGCCAGCGCGTCAAGCCCCTGGGCTTCCAGGTCGGCCATCAGGCGCTGGGCCACTTCGGCCAGGCTGCGGCGGCCGTCGAAATAGCGGGTCGCGGCATAGGCCAGAGCCAGGCCAATGGCGCGCGCCTGCGCCGGTTCCACCAGCTGCGACACCGCGCTCAAGTCGATGGCGGCCCGGCCCACCTGCAGGCTGCGCGGGCCGTGGACCTTGACCACCACCTCACGACGGCCTTTGGCCGCGTCCACGCTGCCGGGCAGGGGCACCCGCCGGGGGCGCGGCAGGGGGCCCTGGGCTTCGGGCTGCCGCCCCGTGGGGAACCGGGCCGCGACGGCCCGCGCTTCGGCTGTGGCGTCGCGCGGGTGGTAGGCATCCATCCAAATCACCGTGTCGGCCACATCCAGATAGTCGCCGCTGCCGCCGATGACCAGCACGGTGGAAACGCCGCGCTCGGTGTAAAGTTCCCGCACCCGGTCGATGAAGGGCGTGATGGGCTCCTTGGCCTTGTGCACCAAAGCCTGCATGCGACGGTCGCGAATCATGAAATTGGTGGCCGCGGTGTCTTCGTCGATGAGCAGCACCCGCGCGCCCAGTTCTAAGGCTTCCATGATGGCCGCGGCCTGGGAAGTGGACCCTGAGGCGTTGGTCGTGTGGAAGCATTCGGTGGTGCGACCGCCGGGCAGGTGGTTGATGAAGCCCGAGATATCGACCCCGGCCACATAGCGGCCGTCTTCGGCCCGCACCTTGACGGTACGGGGGTGGCTCACCACCCGCTCGCGGCCGTCGCCGGGTTTGTGGTTGTAGATGCCATACTCCAGGGCCCGCAGCAGGGTCGATTTGCCGTGGAACCCACCGCCGACGATGAGGGTGACGCCCTGGGGGATGGCCAGGCCGGCGACGCGGCCCGCGTGGGGCAGGGTGACCTCGGCCCGCAGGGTGGGCGGCACGGTGAGGGGCACGCCGTCGGGCAGGGGGCGGTCGTCCACCCCCGAGCGGCGGGGCAGCAGGCTGCCCTCGGCCAGGAACGCGACCCAGCCCTTGGGCTCCAGCAGGGCCCGCAGGGCTTCCGCGTCTTCCGCGGTGAAGGCGTAGGCCTGGGCCTGCGCCGGGTCGATGGCGGCGTAGAACAGGCTTTGGGCCACCACCCGGGGCACATCGTCCAGCAGCAGCTGGATGGCTTCCCGGGCCAGAATGCGCCGACCGGCCGCGGGCAGGCCCACGGTGAAGCGGGCTTCGATGGCCTGGGGCGAGACCAGCACCGCGGTGCGGCGCAGCATTTGCTGGCCCACGGGCGCCATGCGAATCTGGCCGCTGTGTCCCGTGCCCCGGCTGCGGCTCACCCCCCGCGCCGCGGCCGCGAAGCGTTCCGCCAGATAGTGGGCCAGGCCCACCTGCCGCGCGGGGTGTTCGGTGAGGTGCCGGGGGAACCCGGCCTGAGCCTGGGGTATAATGACGCGCGCCGCGGTGGGCGCGGCAAAAGGGTCGCCCTGGATGTGGTCCAGGTAGAGGGTGAAGCGGGGGAACGCGTACGCGCCCCGCAGGCTCTTGTAGGCTTTGTAGCCCCGCCCGTCCAGGCGGGCAATGCGTGTGCGGAGTTCGTCATGGCTGAGCATGGCTTTAAGCATACCACGGAGTGGGTGGTGGGACCCGTGGTGGGGCATGTAACGCCCCACAGCGCGCGCTTGTGGGTGCGGGGCCGTGAGGAAGGGCCCGTGTATGCCTGGGTGGGCCAGCAGCCCGATTTGCGCGACGCGCGCCTGGTCGGCGAGGGCCGTCGCCTGCCCCAGGCCGGGTTCGCCGCGGTGGTGGAAGTGCGCGGCCTGCAACCCAACACCCGCTACCATTACGCGCTCACGGCCACGCCCCAGGCCCCCGCGGCCGCGGGCCGTTACCCCGCGTTTCGCACCGCAGCGCCCGAGGGCAGCCCCGGCCCGGTCACTTTCGTCTTCGGCTCGTGCTTTGTGCCGGGCAACCCCTTCGGCGAAGCCGCGGTGCAGCGGCTGCTGCGGGTGATGGATTCCGCGGACGCGCCCGACTTTGGCCTGCTTTTGGGCGACCAGATTTACCCCGACGAGCCCAAGGGCAACGGCCTGGGCCGCATCGCCTGCACCATCGACGAATATCGCGAAGTATATCGCATTGCCTGGGCCGAAACCGCCTGGCGCGCGGCCCTGGCCAATCTTTCGTGGCGCATGATTTGGGACGACCACGAAGTCGACAACGACTGGTTCTGGACCAGCCCCGACCGAGTAGAAGCCCAGACTTCGTGGTATACCCGCCTGCTGCGTCGCCTGACCGGGCAACCCCGGGAAACCTGGGAGCACATTGGTCGGCGGCGGCTGCACGCCGCGGTGCAGGCCTTTTGGGAACACCAGATGATGCACGCGCCGCCCTTGCGCCTGCCCCCCGAAGGCGCCGCGGAGCAGCGGCCCCTGCTGCTCACCAGCGACCGGGGGCATTTTGCCTATGCCTTCACCCACGGGCCGGCGGCCTTCTATGTGCTCGATTTACACGCGCATCGCTACATCGGCCCGTATGGCCGGGCCATCATGAACGCGGCCCAATGGGCCGATTTGGAGCACTGGCTGCTGCAGGTGCGGGACCGCTACCCCTTCAAGTTCCTGGTCTCGTCGGTGTCGGTGTTCTTCCAGCAGCGCCTGCCCTTTGGCGGCGGCCGGTGGGATGATTTCCCCGACGAACGCCGCCGGCTGGTGCACCTGCTGGCCGCGCATCAAATCGAAGGCGTGTTCATCCTCAGCGGCGATTTGCATGTAGCCCACATCGTCGAAGCCGAGCTGGACGGCGTGGACCGGGCCCTGCCCGTGTGGGAGTTTTCCGTCAGCCCGTGGGGGCAGCATCTCTTCCGCTGGGGCCGCTGGCTGGGCAAACCGGCCCGTTTTCCGGGCGTGCGCGCCTCGCGCTGGCTGGGCACCTGGGCCGTGCCCAATTTCGGCTGGGTGCGTTTGGGAACCCGACCCCGGCCCTGGCTGGAGTTCCGCTTGGAGACGCCGCAGGGCCCCCTGACTCGGGTGCGGGTGGAACGGGGCCCCGCGGGCTGGCAGCGGGTGGCCGCAGGGGAACCGGCATGACCCAGGTGCTGACCGTGGACCCACAAACCCCGGACCCCGCGGCCCTGGCCCGCGCGGGGCAGGTGTTGCGTCGCGGGGGGCTGGTGGCCTTTCCCACCGAGACGGTGTATGGCCTGGGCGCCAACGCGCTGGACCCCGCCGCGGTGGCCCGCATTTTCGCGGCCAAGGGCCGGCCCGCGCACGACCCCCTCATCGTGCACCTCGCCGAGCCGGACCAGGCCGCGCAGGTGGCCGACCAGGTGCCGCCTATCGCCCACCGCCTGTGGGCGCGCTTCGCACCCGGCCCCCTGACCTTAGTGCTGCCCAAGCACCCCGCGGTGCCCCCGGCGGTGACGGCCGGTAAGCCCACCGTCGCGGTGCGCATCCCCGGGCACCCGGTGGCCTTAGGCCTGCTGCGGGCCGCAGGGGTGCCTGTGGCCGCGCCCAGCGCCAACAAGTTCGGCCACACCAGCCCCACCACCGCGCAGCATGTGCTGGATGACCTGGGCGCGGCGGTGGACCTCATCCTCGACGCGGGGCCCACCCCCATCGGCGTGGAATCCACCATCGTGGACCTGACCACGGACCCGCCCACGCTGCTGCGGCCCGGCGGCCTGCCCCGGGAGGCGCTGGAGGCTGTGTTGGGCCGACCCCTGGTCGTGGCCGGGCCCGGGGCCGAAGCCCGCGCGCCGGGCATGTTGCCCCGCCACTACGCGCCGCGGGTGCCCTTGTGGCTGTTCGACGGCCCGCGCGCCTGGGCTCGGGAGATGCTGTGGCAAACCGCGGCCCAACTGGCACGCGGCCAGGGGCTGCGGGTGGGCGCGCTGGTCCCCACCGAAGACGCGGCCCGGTTGCGGGCCCTGGGCGTGCAAGTGGCCGACCTGGGCCCCGAAGCCGATTTGGAAACCGCGGCCCGGCGGTTGTTCGCGGGGCTGCGCGGTTTAGAGGCCGCGGGCGTGGAGGTCATCCTGGCCCGTACCTTGGGCGAAGCCCATTTGGGCCTGGCCATTGCCGACCGCCTGCGGCGGGCCGCGGCCCAGGTGCTCCGCCCGCCCCACGGCCAGCGCGGGCCATAGCCCTGCCGCACACCCACGCGCGGGTCGTGAACTTCCCCCCAGGAGGCCCCATGCTCTGGCAGAACCTCGCCCAACGCGTCCTCGATTGGGCCCTGGCCCTGCAGGCCATTCCGGGCCCCACTTTTCACGAAGCCCCCCGGGCCCAATGGCTGCGCGACCAGTGGGCCGCGCTGGGCTTCACCGCGACCACCGACCCGGTGGGCAATGTGTGGCTGCACATCCCCGGGCGGGGGCGGGGGCCGGCCCTGGCCGTGACCGCGCACCTGGACACGGTCTTCCCCCTGGGCACCCGGCTGACCGCGCGGCGGGAAGGCGGGCGCCTTTACGGCCCCGGCATTGGCGACAACAGCCTGGGCGTGGCCGGGCTGCTGGGCCTGGTAGCGGCCTTGCAGCAAGTGGGGCCGTGGCCGCCCCGGGGCGACCTTTTCGTGGTGGGCAATGTGGGCGAGGAGGGCCTGGGCAACCTGCGGGGCATGTATGCCGTGGTGGAACGCTTAGGCGCGCGCGTGGCCGGGTACATTGTGCTGGAAGGCCTGGCCCTGGACCGCATTTACCACCGGGGGCTGTGGATTCGCCGCTATCGGGTCACGGTGCGCACCCCGGGCGGGCACTCGTGGGCCGATTACGGCGCGCCTTCCGCGGTGCACGAGCTGGCCGCGGTGGTGGCCGAGGCCGCGCGCTGGCGTTTGCCCCACCGGCCGCGCACCACTTTTAATGTGGGGCGTTTCGAGGGCGGCACCACGGTCAACACCATCGCCGCGCACGCGCAGGCCGAGGTCGATTGGCGTTCCGAGAGCCACGAGGCGTTGGACCGCTGGGCCGGGCGTTTCGAGGCTTTGGCCCGCGGGCGAGCCCGGCCCGAAGTCGAGGTGCAGGTGGAAGTCACCGGCCGGCGTCCTGGGGGCCACATTCCTGCCGAGCACCCCCTGGTGCAGGCCGCGCTGGCGGCCTATCGGGCGCAGGGACTGGCGCCGCAGTTGGGCGTCGGTTCCACCGATGCCAATGTGCCCTTGAGCCGGGGGCTGCCGGCGGTGGTGGTGGGCCTGAGCCGGGGCGGGGGCGCGCACACTTTGGGGGAATACATCGAGACCGGGCCCGTGGCTCAGGGCCTGGCCGCGCTTACGACTTTGGTGCAGCGTCTGCAGGCGGGGTAACTTCGGCCTCGGGGTGCAGGTGGGCCCAAATTTGCTGCGCCAGCCGGGGCGAAATGCCGGGCACCGCGGCGATGTCCGCGGCCGAGGCGGCCCGCAGGCGTTCCAGGGTGCCGAAGTGCTGCAGCAGCGCGCGGCGGCGTTTGGGCCCCACCCCGGGGATGGCTTCCAGCGTGGCGGTCAGGCTTTGCTTTTGCCGACGGCGGCGGTGCCCGGCTAAGGCAAAGCGGTGGGCCTCGTCGCGCACCCGTTGCAGCAGGTGCAGCGCGGGGTCGTCCCGCTCCAGGCGCAGGGGCTCACGGCGGCCGGGCACGAAGAGCAGTTCCTCCCGCTTGGCCAGGGCTACCGCGGGCACGCGGCCTTCCAGGTCGAAGGACCGCAGCACGGCCAGAGCCCGCTGCAATTGCCCCCGGCCGCCGTCGATGAGCAGCAGGTCGGGCAGGCGCCCAAACGCGGGGTCGGGTTTGGCGCCCACCCGGTCCTTTTCGGCCTGGGCAGCCTGCCAACGCCGAAAGCGGCGGCTGAGCGCTTCCTCCAGCGCGGCGTAGTCGTCGGTTCCCACCACGGTGCGGATGTTGAAGCGGCGGTAGAGGCTTTTGGCCGGCGCGCCTTGCTCGAAGACCACCATGCTCACCGTGGTGGCCGCGCCGTGGAAGGTGGATGCGTCGAAGCCTTCGATGCGTTGCGGCGGCGCGGACAGCCCCAGCGCAGCCTGCAGGCGGGCCAGGGCCTCGGTGTGGCGATGGCGTTCGGCCTCCCAGCGGGCCCGCAGCGCGGCCAAGGTCTCGGCCGCGTTTTGGGCCACCAGCTCCAGCAGGGCTTGCTGGTCCGGCGTTTGGGGCAGGCGGAAGGTGATGCGCGGCCCCCGGTCCTGGCGGCGCAGCCATTGCTCGATGAGCCGGGCTTCTTCCAGTTCGTGGGGCAGCAGCACCTCTCGGGGGCGGCGGTCGGCGCTGGCCTGGCCGTAAAAGCGCTTGAGGAACGCGGCCAGCACTTCGGCTTCGGGCTCGTCGGCGGTGTTTTCCAGCACGAAGTATTCGCGGCCGATGAGCTTGCCCCCGCGAATGAAGAAAATTTGCACCACGGCCTCGTCCCGGTCTCGGGCCAGGGCCAGCACATCTGCGTCGGTGAAGGCGTCGGAGACGATGCGTTGGCGCTCGGTGATGCGCTGCATGGCCCGGATTTGGTCCCGCAGGCGGGCGGCTTTTTCGAATTCCAAGCGTTGGGCCGCGGCGCGCATTTCGGCTTCCAGGCGCTGCAGCACGGGCTCGGTGTCGCCTTCCAGAAAGCGTCCCAGGTCGGCAATCATGGCCCGATAGGCTTTCTGGCCGATGGCGCCAATGCACGGCCCCGCGCACAGGCCGATGTCGTAATACAAACAGGCCCGCCGGTCCTGCCCGGTGATGGTGCGGTTGCAGGTGAGGTAGGGAAAGATTTTGCGCAGTGCGTTCAGGGTTTGGTGCACGGCCCACACGCTGGTGTAGGGTCCATAGTAGCGGGAACCGTCTTGCACCACCCGCCGGGTGACGCTGACCTTGGGGAAAGGGTCGGCCCAGTGGATTTTGATGTAGGGGTAGCGCTTGTCGTCCTTGAGCTGGATGTTGTAGCGGGGTCGGTGGCGCTTGATGAGGTTCATCTCCAAGATGAGGGCCTCGAGTTCGCTGCCGACCACAATCCACTCGATGTCGTGCAGGCGTTCCAGCAGGCGGCGCACTTTGATGCTGTGGCGGGCCGCGCTGGGCTGGAAGTAGGAGCGCAGGCGATTGCGCAAATGGACGGCTTTGCCCACATAAATGACCTCGCCCCCGGCGTCGCGCATCAAATACACGCCGGGCGCTTGGGGCGCGTGGGCAATGCGTTCCCGCAGGGTCGTCAGGCGTTCCGCGTTCATGGCGTTTCACATTGTAGCAAAAAAGCGCGGCCCCAGGCCCCGCGGCTCGTGATTTTTGCCGCGAACTGGACAAGGCTTCGGCTTTGGGTTATCATAGGGCCGCATCTCGGTTTGGGAGTAGGTCATTATTATGGAACCCATCGCTCAATTGCTGCGTGAGCTGACCGAGGTCGGCGGTGTGCCGGGCTACGAAGGGCCGGTACGCTCGGTGGTGCGGCGTTGGCTGGAGCCCCTGGGCGTGCTGAGCCAGGACCGCATGGGCAATGTATTTTGCCGCAAAACCGGCGCGGCCCCCGAGCCCACGGTGCTGCTGGCCGGCCACATGGACGAAATCGGCTTCATGGTCAAGCACATCACCAAGGAGGGGATGATTCGCTTCATCCCCCTGGGTGGGTGGTTCGACCAGGTGTTGTTGGGCCACCGGGTGGTCATCAAGACCCGCAAAGGCGATGTGCTGGGCGTCTTTGGCGCCAAACCGCCCCACCTGCTGCCCGCGGAAGAACGCAACAAAGTGGTGCAGAAGAAGCACATGTTCATCGATGTGGGCGCTTCTTCCCGGGAAGAAGTGGAGGAGATGGGCGTGCGGGTGGGCGACCCCATCATTCCCCACGCCCGCTTCGAGGTCATGGCCAACGGCAAGGTGTATGTCTCCAAGGCTTTCGACGACCGGGCCGGGGTGGCTATGATGATTGAAGTGCTGCGCGCGCTGCAAGACCGGCCCCACCCCAACACGGTGGTCGGCGTGGCCACGGTGCAGGAAGAAGTAGGCCTGCGCGGGGCCAGCACCGCGCCGTGGTCCGTGGAGCCCGATGTGGCCATCATTTTGGAAACCGACATTGCCGGCGATACGCCGGGCATCAAACCCGACGAAGCGCCCTCGAAGCTGGGGAAGGGCCCCACGGTGCTGTTCTATGACCGGGCCATGATTCCCAACCTGGCCCTGCGAGATTTGGTGTTGGAAGTGGCCGAAGCCGAGGGCATTCCGGTGCAGCCTTCTTTTGTGGAAGGGGGCGCGACCGACGGCGGCGTGATTCACCGCTACAAGACCGGCGTGCCCACGGTGGTCATTTCCGTGCCCACCCGCTACATCCATTCCCACAGCACCCTGATGCACCACGACGATTTCGTCAACGGCGTGCGCCTGGTGACCGCGCTGGTGCAACGCCTGGACGCGGCTACCGTGGCTCGCCTGACCCAAGACGCATAGCCCGCGGCCCTGCCGCGCTCGCGAGGAGGCACCGCTATGGCGGATTTGTTCAAGCAAATTACCCAGGAATTGCAAGCTCAAATCGAGGCCTTCGAGCCCACCGCGGTGGTGCAAGAGGTCGGCACGGTCATTGAGGCTGGCGACGGCATCGCCCGGGCCACCGGCCTGGCCAATGTGCGCTCCCAGGAGCTGGTGCAGTTCGAGAACGGCGTCATGGGCATTGCCTTCAACCTCGAAGAAGACAATGTCGGCATCATCATCATGGGCGACATTGCCGGCATTCGCGAGGGCATGAAGGTGTTTGCCACGGGCCGTATTGCCTCGGTGCCTGTGGGCGAAGGGCTCATTGGCCGGGTCATCAACCCCTTGGGGGAACCCCTGGACGGCAAAGGCCCCATCGCCTTCGAGAAGTACCGGCCCATCGAGCGCATCGCGCCCGGCGTGATGGAGCGCAAAGATGTGGACACGCCGGTGCACACGGGCATCAAGGCCATCGACGCCATGATTCCCATCGGCCGGGGGCAGCGGGAGCTCATCATCGGCGACCGGCAAACGGGGAAGACGGCCATCGCCTTAGACGCGATTTTGAGCCAGAAGAAAACCCGGGACATGATTTGTATTTATGTGGCCATCGGCCAGAAGAAGGCCCAGGTGGCCCGCATTGTGAACGAATTGGAACGCCTGGGTGCGATGGACTACACGGTGGTGGTCTCGGCCTCGGCCGAAGACCCCGCGGCCCTGCAATATATGGCCCCCTACGCGGGCTGTGCCATCGGCGAAGAGTTCATGGAGCAGGGCAAGGACGCGCTCATCATCTACGACGACTTGTCGAAGCACGCGTGGGCCTACCGGGAAGTCTCCCTGCTCATGCGCCGGCCCCCGGGCCGCGAGGCTTACCCCGGCGATGTGTTCTACCTGCATTCCCGGCTGCTGGAGCGGGCCGCGCGGCTGGCCGACAAGTTCGTCATCGTGCCCAAGGACTATGCCAGCGACGACGGCATGGCCGCGGCCGAAGACCGGGTGGACGGCACGCCGGTGTTCGACGGCCCCCTGGCCGAGCACGACGCGCACGAATATCTCAAGCAAATGGACAACGCGGACGCGTACGCGGTGCGCAAGGTGCGGGGCAGCGGCGGCTCCCTCACCGCGCTGCCCATCATCGAGACTTTGCTGGGCGATGTGTCGGCTTACATCCCCACCAATGTGATTTCCATTACCGACGGCCAGATTTACCTGGAATCGGGCCTGTTCAACGCCGGCATTCGCCCGGCCATCAATGTGGGCATCTCGGTCTCTCGGGTGGGCGGCGACGCGCAAACCAAGGCCATGAAGAAGGTAGCCGGTCGGCTGCGCTTGGAGATGGCCGCGTTCCGCGAGCTGGCCGCGTTCGCCCAGTTCGGTTCCGAGCTGGATCCGGCCACCCAGGCCAAGCTCAACCGGGGCCTGCGCCTGCAAGAGCTGCTCAAGCAGCCGCGCTACGCGCCCATGACCCTGGCCGAAGAGGTGATTGTGCTCTACGGCGGCACCCGGGGGTATCTGGACCCCGTGCCTCTGGACCGGGTGGCCGAATGGGAGCAGCGGGTGCTGCGCTTCATGGAGGCCAATTACCCCGACATCATCGAGGCCATCGAGACCACCAAGCGCCTGGACGACGAGGTGGAAGCGCGGCTGAAGGAGGCCTTCGAGGCCTTCATGAGCACCTGGCGGTAAACCCGCGGGCCCGGTCTCACGCCGGTTCCCCCACCCCACGAGGTGACGCATGGCGGCAACGGCCCGAGAAGTCAAAAAGCGCATTCAAAGCGTCAAGAACATCGCCCAGATTACCCGCGCCTTGCAGGCCGTGAGCGCCAGTAAGGTGCAGCGCGCGGTGCAAGCCGTCCAGGCCACCCGGCCTTATGCCTCCAAGGCCTGGGAGGTGCTGACCCACCTGGCCCGTCAGCCGGGGCGCAACAACCTGCACCCCCTGCTGCGCACCCGGGAACAAGTGCAGGCGGTGGCCGTCATTTTGGTCACCGCGGACCGGGGCCTGGCCGGGCCCTACAACACCAATGTGCTGCGGGCGGCTTTCAAGCGGTTCGACAAGAGCCCGGTGCCCGTGCACTGGATTGCCGTGGGCCGCAAGGGCCGCGAGATGCTGCTGCGCAGCGGGAAGACTTTGCTGGCCGATTTCAGCGGCCTGCCCGACAAATTCACCTTTGCCGATACTTCGGCCATCGGCCGGCTGGCGGTCGACGAATTTTTGGCCGGGAAGGTGGATGAGGTCTACATCGTTTACACTGACTTCGTCAGCTTTCTGCGTCAGGAGCCGCGGGTGAAAAAGCTGCTGCCTCTGGAAGTGGACGGCGGCGAGGGGCTGGTCGAAACCGAATTCGTGGGCGGGCCGCGGCGGCACACCGGCGCTTACATTTACGAACCCGACCAGCAAACCCTGCTGGACGAAATCGTGCCCCGGTTCATTCAGCTGCAGGTCTTCCAGGCGTTGCTGGAATCCCGAGCCAGTGAGCACGCGGCCCGCATGGTGGCCATGAAGAAGGCCACCGACAACGCCACCGAGCTGGCCGATGTGCTGCAGCTGGAGTACAACAAGGCCCGGCAGCAGGGCATTACCCGGGAGTTGATGGACATTGTGGGCGGCGCGGAGGCGCTGCGCAAGCAGGGCTGAGGC
>JALSPJ010000110.1 GCA_026985995.1 Anaerolineales bacterium | reverse complement strand
CCCAGCACGGGGGCCTGAATTTTGGGCAGGTCGGGGCGCAGGTCCACCTCGCGCAACGAGCCGATGCTCTCAAAGAAGGCCACCAGGTCCGTCTGGGAAAGGTCCTCCTGCAGGCGTTCGGGCCACAGGGGGTCGGGCGTGATGAGGGGGAAGACCACCTGCACGCCCCACTTGAGCAGCCACGAAAACCGATGGATGAGCCGCCCCACCCAGGGGATGCCGGCCAGCCGCAGGAACCAGGCCAGCGAAGAGCCCACGATGGGGCTGCCGATGACGGCCACGCGGCTCACTTTCTCGGGATAGCGAATGGCCAGGGCCAGGGCGACGGTTCCCCCCATGCTGTGACCGACGATGGGCGCCCGGCGAATGCCCAAATGCTCCATGAAGTAATGCACCATCTCGACGAAATCGTCCACCCGGTACGCGGTGCGCTCGGTATCGGATTCGCCGAAGCCCCAAAAGTCCAAGGCATAAGTGCGATACTGGTTGGAGAGGAACTCCATGGTGTCGTGCCAGATGCGCCACGATTCCAGCCAGCCGTGGAGCAGCAGCAAGGGCCGCCCGCGGCCCATGACTTCGTAGTGCAAAATGCCCTGCTGGGTGACGATGGACGACACCGGAGACGCCCCTTATGCCCGTTTGCGTTCGATTTGCTTGGGTTGGCGATGGGCTTCGCCGCGCTCAATCCATTCCAGAATGCTGTACAAGAGCTCCAACAGCACCTTTTTGACCGATTCCTGGTCCGTAGCCACGCAAGGCACGACTTTTACATCTTTAGGCAGGCGCAAAGCGATGCGCAAGTCTTCCACATCCCAGGCATCGGGCAAATCTTGCTTGTTGGCGGCGACTACATAGGGGGTGGGGGCATAGGCTTTGAAGGTTTCCAGGATGTTGCGGGCCTCCCGGAAGGTCTCGGGCCGGGTGCTGTCGACCAGCACGATGAAACCCAACATACCTTCGGAGAGGATTTCCCACATGAAGTCGAAACGCTTTTGGCCCGGCGTGCCGAACAAATACAGGACCAAATCGTCGTCGATGGTCAGCCGGCCGAAGTCCATGGCCACCGTCGTGCTTTCTTTGATGGCCCGCTCATCCGCGGCGGTGATTTTGCGCTCGGTGGCCACCACATCGATTTCGCTCACCGTTTTGATGAATTGGGTCTTGCCGGCGCTGAAGGGTCCGGTTACGACAATTTTGACTGCCTGCATAGTCCACCACCTTTTCGAAAAACGACAGAATGATTACCGACTGATGCGGTTGATGATACGCTGTACCAACGAAATACTTTCTTCTTTGGAGCGGTTGACGAACGCGTGTTGAATGACCTTCTTGGGCTTATAATCGTCGGGCCGCACCAGTTCCACGATGCCGGCTTGCATCAGCGCGTAGGCAATGCGCCGTATTTCCATCTCGTTCATCTTCAGCGTGCGGGCGATTTTACGCAGCGAGTTCTTGGGGTTCACATAGGCAATAACCCGCCACTCTTCCACACTCAAATTGAGGCTCTTGACATCGGTCTGCGGCTGGTCGACGAATTTCAGGGCCATGTTGAGGTCGGGAATCTCTTCCCGCAGTCGCTCCCACTCCCGCAGTTGTCGCGAGCCCTCGATAATCAGGTTCCCCAGGCCCAACCGCACCGGGATGCGGTCTTTGGGCATGGTCACCCCACTCTCGAACACGAAGCGGCCCTCAATCCAGGTGAACAATTTGCGCACGATGTTGCTGTAATAGTCGCGCAAAATGGCCAAGATGTCCTCGGGGGAGAAATAACCCGCGTTGACCAGCAAAAGCCCCAAGGCTTTGTCGTTGAGGTTGCGGGTGCGGGCTTTGAGGGCCAGGTATTGCTTCTTGGTGAGGCGTTTGGCCTGGTACAATATGTCAAGCAGTGACAGGGGCCGCGAGCGCAAATTGGCGTATACCAATTTGCCGTCCTGGAAGTACAATTCGGCTACTTCACCCTCCGCGGCCACGCTCAGCCGCCCGCTCTTGCGGGCCAGATGAATGAGGTTCAACAACTGCACAATGGAAAAACTGCGGAGATCGCCTTTCAATGCCATACAATTGCTCCCGCCTGGGCCAGCATCCTCGACCCACCTGGCTGTGCGATTGGCCCAGGGCTGAAGATGCAGGCATTATACAATGAGGTGGGCTCAGCGTCAAATCTTACAGCCCGATTTGGCCCCACAATCATTTTTTTCCTCAGGAGTAAAACCATGAAGGTGCTTTTGCGTGGGTGGTGGTGGCGCTGGCCGGGTTGGTTGCTGGTGCTGGCCGCCCTTGTCTGGACCGCGGCCCGGCGGACGGACCCGGCCGCTTTGGTGCAGGGGCGCCCCCCGGCTCCCCAGGTGGGCTTTCAGGCCCCCAACTTCACCCTCACCACCTTAGACGGCCAAACCCTGACCCTGGCCGAGCTGCGCGGCCAGCCCGTCATTCTCAACTTTTGGGCCTCGTGGTGCCCGCCGTGCAAGGCCGAAATGCCGGCCATGCAGCGGGTCTACGAAGCCTACCGGGCCCGGGGCCTGCAAATCGTAGCCGTCAATTACACCGCCACCGACCCCCTGCCCAATGTGCAGGCTTTCGTGGACCAATACGGGCTCACCTTCCCTATCCCGCTGGACCAGGAAGGTCAGGTGTTCGCCGCGTATCGGGTGTATTCGCTGCCAACGACTTTCTTCATCGACGCGGACGGCGTCATTCAAAACATCGTCATCGGCGGTCCCATGGCCGAAGCCCTGCTGCGCGTCCGGGCCGAAGCCTTGCTGACCTCGGGAGGTAAATGAGCCATGCTGCCTGTGCTCTCCATTGGCCCCCTCACGCTGCCGGTGCCCGGTCTGCTGGTCATCGCCGGCGTGGCCTTAGGCACCTGGCTGGCCGAAAAATGGGCCCCGCGGGTGGGCCTGCCGGCCAAGTGGGTTTCGGATGTGCTCTTCTACAGCCTGCTGGCCGGTGTGGTGGGCGCGCGGCTGTTCATGGTGCTGCGCACCCCCGCCGCGTTCGCGGCCGCGCCGCTGAGCATCTTCTCTCTCAACCCCGCGCTGTTGGACCCGCTGGGCGGTGTGCTCACCGCCGTGGCCATCGCGGTGTGGCTGGCCGCGCGCCGCGGGGTATCGTGGTTGCGTTTGGCCGACGCCGCGGTGCCCTTCCTGGCCGTGATGCAAATCACCTGGGCCCTGCGGGTGGCGGCCAACGGCGAGATGTTCGGCCTGCCTACCCGCCTGCCCTGGGGCGTGAACCTTTGGGGCGCGGTACGACACCCCACGCAGCTGTATTGGGCCGTGGGTGCGGTGGCCCTGCTGGCCTGGGTGCACGCGCAGCTGAACCGCGCGGCCGCGCGCACCACCCCACCCCCCGCGGGATGGCTGTTTTGGCCCTTCGTGGCCCTGAGCGCGGCCTGGTTCGTGTTCGTGGCCGGTTTCCGCGGCGACAGCCCCGTTTCGCCCGGCGGCTGGCGGCTGGACCAGGTTTCGGGGCTGGTGGTGCTCATGGGCGCCGCGGTGGCCTGGCGACGGCTGCAGGAACCGGCAAAGCAAGACGACCTGACCGCGTCGTCCGCGCCATGAGTGCTGCCCCCCCATCCTTCCAGGAGGAAACACCCATGACCGCATTCCTGCAAATCTTCACCACCGTGGATGACGAAGCCAAGGCCCGCGAGCTGGCTGGCGCGCTGGTCGAGACGCGCCTGGCCGCCTGCGCCCAAGTGCTCGGGCCCATGCACAGCACTTATTGGTGGCAGGGCCAGGTGGAACGCGCGCAGGAATGGCTCATTCTCTTCAAGAGCCGCGCGGACCTGTACCCCGAGCTGGAAGCCCGCCTGCGGGAACTCCATCCCTACGACACCCCCGAAATCTTGGCCGTGCCTGTTGCCGCCGGGCTGGAAGCCTACCTGGCGTGGCTGAACCAAGAGCTGCGCCGCCCCGCGCCGCCCCGGGCATAATCCTTCAGCCGCGGGAGGCAACCCACGCGCACAGCCACGCGGTCGCGCGGGCCATGCTCTCCTCCCAGGTGGGAAGGGCCGCGTAGCGCTGCCGCGCGGCCACGGCCTGTCGGGCCAGCAGGTCGCGCGCCTGGGCCCAGGTGCGTAGCGCCGCGGCCACGGCCTCGGGGTCTTCCGGGGGAACCAGCACCCCCTCCCGACCCGGGGTGATGATTTCGTGGGCTGCGCCCGCGGTGCTGGCCAACACGGGCAGGCCAAAGCCCAAGGCCTCGGCATAGACGATGCCATAACCCTCATATTGCGAAGGCAGCGCAAAAACCTGCGCGGTCCGAAACAACGCCGCCAGCTCCGCGCCGGTCACCCGGCCATGAAAGCGCACCCATCGCGTCAGGTTCAGGCGTTGCACCTGGCGCTGCAAATGTTGGCTATACGCAGGGTCCACCTCGGGGGAACCGACCACCTCCAGCCGCGCCACCCCCCGGGGCAGCCGGGCCAGGGCGTCCAGCAGGGTGTGAATACCCTTACGCGGGGTCAGATTGCCCACGGCCAGCACCCACAAGGGCCCGCCGCGGTGGGCCCGAGCCCACAATTCTGCTGGCGAAAGGTCCGGCGCGGGCAAGCCATCCTTACCGGGGTAAGCGACCAGACCGGGCAGCGCGCGCCCCCGCAGGGCCTGCACCGCGGCCCGGGTGGTCCGGCTGTTGAACAGGGCCGCGTCCAAAGTGCGCAAATAGGCCCGCTCGACCGCGCGATATACGGGCCGCCACCACCAGGGATGGCGCTCCTGCACCCGTAAGTGATGCACAATCGCCACCCGGGGCACCCCGGGATGCCAGCGGGCCAGGGCCCGGTTCACCCAAAATAGCGACGGATGGTTGAGCTCGTCCTGGAGCCACAGGTCCACCCGCGCGGTGCGTAGGGTGCGCCGCCACGCAGGGCGCCAGTTGTCGCTCAGGTGCGCGGGGTAAGTGCGCCAGGGCAGGCTGAAGACGGTGACCCGGGCGCCGCGGGCCCGCAAAGCGCGCACCAGCTGGCGGTCGTACAGATAGCCGCCGGAGAGGGTCTCCAGGGAGCCATAGATGACCAGGCCGATGTGCATGGCGGGTCAGGCCGCGCTGCGCTCCCAGGTGTACGCGGCCCACGCGTGTTCGTGTTCCCACAGCACCACGGTGAGACGCTGCACCGTGGGCAGGGCCAGGCGTTCCACCAAAGCCTGGGCCCAAATACGGGCGAAGTGCTCCAGGCTGGGATTCAACCCGGCGAACTCGGGCAGGTCGTTGAGGGTGTGGTCCCGATAGCGGGCCACCAGGTCGTCCAGCGCCTGTTCGATGGCCACAATGTCGACCAAATAGCCGTGCTGGTCCAAAGTGGGGCCTTCCAGGCGCACTTCGACGACATAATGATGGGAATGCTTGTCGTTTTCGGGGCCCCAATCGCCGCCGATGAGGTAGTGTTGGGCAATGAAATCGCGTCGGACGGCCACGGTATACATGCGCGCCTCCTGAGACGGGATAGCAAAACGCCCCCGCGATGGGGGGCGCTGGCTGGGGGCGGTGGACTCGAACCACCACATACGGATCCAAAGTCCGCTGTCCTGCCGCTTAGACGAGCCCCCAGTGCGGCCTTAATTGTACCAAACTCGGCTCAGAATGCAAGGCCCGCGCGGCGGGCAAAAAAACGCCCGGCCTTGGGCCCCGCAGGGTTCCATGCTACAATCAAAGGCCGATCCTTTTTGCCGTCCAGCCACGAGGGCTCATGAGTGAAGCTTTTGGCATTCTGACCCAGGACCTGGGCAAGCGGTTCGACGATTTTTGGGCCGTGCGCCAGGTGAACCTGCAAGTGCGCTACGGCGAAGTGCTGGCCCTGCTGGGGCCGAACGGCGCGGGCAAAACCACCACCCTACGCATGTTGACCGCGGTGCTGCAACCCAGCCGCGGGCAGGCCTGGGTGGCCGGCTACAGCGTGCGCCATCATCCTCAGCGGGTGCGGGCCCGGGTGGGCGTGCTCACCGAGCAGCACGGCCTCTACAAACGCATGACCGCGGGGGAATACTTGCGCTTCTTCGGCCGCCTGTATGGCCTGGAAGGGGCCGACCTGGAAGCGCGCATCGAAAAATGGCTGCACTTCTTCGGCCTGGAGCATTATTACAACCGTCGCGTCGGCGGCTTTTCCAAAGGCATGCGCCAAAAGCTGGCCCTGGCCCGGGCCCTGCTGCACGAACCGCAAGTGTTGCTGCTGGACGAACCCACTTCGGCCATGGACCCGGCCAGCGCGCGGCAGGTGCGCAACGCCATTCGGGAGCTCCGCTCCTCAGAGCGGGCCATTGTGGTGTGCACCCACAACCTGCCCGAAGCCGAGGAAATCGCGGACCGCATCGCCATCTTGCATCGGGGGCGCATTGTGGCCGCCGGCACGCCCCAGGAGCTCAAGGCCCGCTTAGGCCCGCCCGAATTCGAAGTGGTGCTGGCCCGCCCCTTGCAGGGCAGCCCGCCGCCCGTGCCCGCCGAGGTGCAGGTGACCCGGGTGGAGGAACGCAGCTTTCGCTTTTACTGGCGCTCGTCCAACGGCGAAACCCCGCCCCCCGAGGCCCTCAACCCGCGCCTCCTGGCCTGGCTGCTGACCCACCAATGGCCCGTGGTGGCGTTCATCCCCGTACCCCGCAGTCTGGAAGAAGTGTATCTGAAGGTCGTCGAACATGATGGCGCGTAATCCTTCCTCTCGCCCGGCCACGGCTCGAAGCCGCTGGCAGATGTGGCAAGCCTGGCTGCGCCCGGTGTGGCTGCTGGTGCAGCGGGAAGTGCAGGACCAGCTGCGCGACTGGCGCATTCTCACGCCCCTTATCGGGCTGACCCTGTTCTTCCCCCTGCTGGCCAACTTCACGGCCCGGCGCATGGTGGCCTTCATGCAGCAATACAACGCGGTGCTCATCGCCGAGCGGCTGTATCCCTTCCTGCTGCTGATTGTGGGCTTCTTCCCCATCTCCATTTCGCTGGTGGTGGCCTTGGAAAGCTTCGCCGGCGAGCGGGAGCGGGGAACCATCGAGCCCCTCCTGGCTGCGCCCCTGAGCGATGCCCAACTTTATGTGGGCAAGCTGCTGGCCGTGCTCTTTTTGCCCCTCATGGGCAGCTACCTGGGCCTGGTGAGCTACACCCTCACCATGGTGTGGCGCGCGGGTTGGCGGCCCGATGCCACCCTGCTCTTCGTGGTGTGGCTGCTGAGCACCGTGCAGGCGCTGGTCATGGTCAGCGGCGCGGTGGTGGTTTCCACCCAGGCCACCTCGGTGCGGGGGGCCAACCTGCTGGCCTCGGCCATCATCATCCCCGTGGCGCTGCTGCTGCAGTGGGAAAGCCTGCTCATGTTCTGGCGGCGCTTCAACATTCTGTGGACCGTGGTGGCCGGGCTGCTGGTGGTGAGCGTGCTGCTGGTGCGCATGGGCCTGGCGCACTTCAACCGGGAAGGCCTGCTGGGCCGCGACCTGGACCTGCTGAACCTGCGCTGGGCCTGGCGGGTGTACTGGCAGGGCGTCACGGGCGGCGCGCCCAACCTGCGGGCCTGGTATCGGGGCCCCATTCGGGAAAGCCTGCACGCCTTGCGGCTGCCCGCGCTGCTGGCCGCGGGGTTGGCCGTGGTCGGCTTTGGGCTGGGCGCGTGGGTGGTGAGCCGCTTCCCCTGGGAAGCGCTGGAAGCGGACCCGGCCCGCCTGGAAGCCCTGCGCCAAAGCCAATGGACACGCGTAGGCGTCGTGGGGCCCCTGTCTGCGTTGGGCTCCTGGCAAGGATGGCTGCGCGTGTGGTGGCATAACGCCCGGGCCATGCTGCTCATGTCCCTGGCCGCGGTGTTTTCCTTTGGCGTGGCCGGGCTGCTGTATTTGATGCTGCCCTTCGCCATTTTGGGCGGCGGCATGGTGTTCGCGCGCTTCGTGTTGGGGTTGAGCCCGGGCTGGTATATGCTGGGCTTCGTGCTGCCCCACGGCAGTGTGGAAATCCCGGCCATTGTGCTGTTTGGCGGCGCGATGCTGCGCTTAGGCGCGGCCCTGGCCACCCCGGCCCGGGGGAAGACCTTGGGCGGCTTTTGGCTGCAGGCCTTGGGCGAATGGACCCGGGTGATGGTGGGCGTGGTGCTGCCCCTGCTGGGACTGGCAGCCGCGTTGGAAGCCTTTTTGTCGCCGCGGGTGGCGCAGTGGGTGCTGTGGACGCAAACCTTCGGAGGCGGGCCATGAAAGCCTTTCGCGGCTGGGGCGCGCGGCCCCTGGCCGCGGCCGGGGGCGTGAGCTCGGTTCCCCCAGGGTGGTGGGTTGTGGCCCTGCTGGCCCTGCTGGCCCTAACCGGCTGCCGGGGCCCCGCGCGGCCCAGCCCCCAAACCGCCGCGCCCTTCGTGCCGCCCACGGCCACGCCTTCCCCCACGCCGGCGGCCATGCCTACGCCCACCGCCCCCACAACGCCCCTCACCCCCACGCCCTGCATCAACGCGCTCACTTTCGTCGCCGACGAGACCATTCCCGACGGCGAACAGGTACCGCCGGGCGCGGCGCTGCTCAAGGTGTGGCGGGTGCGCAATACAGGCACTTGCCCCTGGGGGCCCGACTACACCCTGCGCTTCATCGCCGGGGAACCCATGGCCGCGGACGAGACCCAACCCCTCTTCCCCGCGGCCCCGGGCGAAGAGGTGCGCCTGGAAGTGCGCTTTCAAGCGCCCGCAACGCCGGGCCTGTATCAGAGCACCTGGCAGGCCTTCGACCCCCACGACCAGGCTTTCGGCGACCCCATTTTCATCATCATCGAGGTGGTGGCGGAACCGTCGGCCACGGCCACGCCGTAATCATTCCCCCAGCAAATGGCGACGATAGGCCGCGGTTTGGGCGAAGAAGGCCTCCCAATCTTCGGGCGTGCCCTGCTGCAACAGGCGCCGCAGCGCGGCCAGCTCGTCTTCCATGCGCTCCAGGGCCTCCAGCACCGCGGCCAGGTTGGTGGCCATGATGTCGCGCATCATCCGCGGGGACGACGCGGCTAAGCGACTGGTGGAGCGAAAGCCCGGGCCGATGAAGGCGCGCACTTCCTCAGGCACCGCACGCGTGAGGGCCAGGCCCACCAGGTAGGGCAGGTGGCTGGTAAAGGCCAGGCCCCGGTCGTGCTCCTCGGGGGTGCTCCACAGGGGAACCGCACCGAGAGCCCGGGCTAAAGTTTCGGCAAAGGCGCGGGCGCGGGCCGTGGTGCGGGGCAGGGGGGTGAAGACGAAAGGCGCGCCCTGGAACAGCCGCGGGTCCGCGTGGGCCAGCCCCGCGTGCTCCTTGCCGGCGATGGGGTGCCCGCCCAGGGGGTCGAACCGGGGCGGCAACAGGCTGAGTGCCTCGCACACGGCCTGTTTGGTCGAACCCAGGTCCAGCACCAACGCCGGCTGGGGCATCCAGTGGGACAACCCTCGCGCCACTTCGAGGATGGCCTGCACCGGTGCGGCCAGAATGACCACATCCGCGTGGGGCAACACGGCCTCGGGTTTGGCGCTCACCAGGTCCACCAGGCCCCACTCTCGGGCCAGGGCCCGGGTGCGCGGGTCGGGGTCCACGGCATACAGGGCGGCCACCCGGTCCCGCAGGGCCATGGCCAGCGAGCCGCCCATCAGGCCCAGGCCCACAATGGCCACCCGCTGTTGATGCAAGGGAAATTCGGTCATCGCCGCCCTCCATACCGCGAGGAATGTGTGTCTCTAAGGATAGCAGAATTTTCCAAGAGAGGTGTTAACGGGCAAGCCGTCAGCAGAGAGCGGGAAGCAGACAGCAGGGAGCAACGCACGACCCCACCAACTTCCAACCACCAACCACCAATCTCCAACCTTCCCTGCTTTCCACCCCGGGCAAAGTCTGGTATACTCGGCTTCCCCTACCGGTGACGATTTTCGCGCTGCAAGGAAGGAAGGCTTCATGGATGCCCATGCGACCCTGGCGTTTGCCCTGGCTTTGGGGTTGATTATTGCCGCGGCCAAGCTGGGCGGCTATCTCAGCAACCGTTTGGGTCAGCCCGCGGTGCTGGGCGAAATTCTCAGCGGGCTGCTGCTGGGGCCTTCGCTGCTCAACATGCTGCATTGGCCCGTGTTTGAGCACAGCACGCATTTGAGCGCGGTGCTGGAGCACCTGGCCTTCTTAGGCGTGGTCTTCCTCATGTTTTTGGCCGGCATGGAAGTGGAGCTGGAAGCCCTGGCCCGGGCCGGCAAACCCGCGCTGTGGACCGGCCTGCTGGGCGTGGTCACCCCCCTGGCCCTGGCCTGGGTGGTGATGGATGGCCTGGGCTACAGCGGCGAAGCAGGGCTGTTCATCGGCCTGGTTATGGCCGCCACCAGTGTGAGCATTTCGGCTCAAACCATGATGGAACTGGGCGTGCTGCGCAGCCGCGTGGGCCTGGCCCTGCTGGGCGCCGCGGTGGTCGATGATGTGTTGGTCATCTTGCTGCTGTCGGCCTTCCAGGCCTTCACCTTGGGCGAAGGGGGCGGCGTGCTCACGGTGCTGGGCATGCTGGCCCGCATGGCCCTCTTCCTGGCCGCCGCCTGGCTGCTGGGCGTGCGCCTGGTGCCGCGCTTGGGCCGGGTGGTGGACCGGCTGCCCATCAGCGAAGGCCTGTTGACCTTCGCCGTAGTCCTCACCATGCTCTACGCCTGGGCCGCCGAAGCCTTGGGCGGCATTGCGGCCATCACCGGCGCGTTCCTCACAGGGCTCATCTTTGGCCGCAGCCCATGGCGACGCCTCATTCTGGACGGTATGCACAAAATGGCCTACGCGCTGCTGGTCCCTATCTTCTTCGTCAACATCGGCCTGCAAACCGATGTGCGCCTGGCCTTTCGGCCCGAGGGCTGGCCCATCGCCCTTACCCTGGTAGGCCTGGCTCTGGTTTCCAAAGCCGTGGGCTGCACCTTAGGCGGGCGCATCGGCGGCCTCTCGTGGCTCGACGCGCTGCGCCTGGGCACAGGCATGACCAGCCGCGGCGAAGTGGGCCTCATCGTGGCCTCGGTGGGCAGCCAGTTCGGCTGGGTGGATGATACCGTCTTCGCCGGCGTGGTGCTCATGGTGCTGGTCACCACCCTGGTGACGCCCATCGCGTTGCGCTTGCTGTATCCCCCCACGGCCGCGACGACCGCGCCGGGCAACACCTGAACCGAGGAGCGAAGCATGGCTTTTCTGGTCGTTTTGGTGCTGGACGACATCCAACAGTGCACGCCGGTCATGGAAGCCTGGGCCCAGGCCGGCGCCGGCGGCGTGACCATTCTGGAAAGCTCGGGCCTGCACCGCCAACGCAAAGGCGCGGTGCGCGACGACCTGGGCCTGATGCCCTCACTGCAAAGCCTACTGGCCCGGCAGGAATATCACCACCGCACCCTGTTCACCGTGGTGCCCGACGAAGCCACCGTGGACCGGGTCATCGAAGCCACGGAACGCATCGTGGGCGACCTCAGCCAGCCCTACACCGGCATTTTGTTCGTGGTGCCCGTGGCTCGGGTGGTGGGCCTGCCCAAGCGTCCGCCCCGGGAATGACCTGCCATGGACATGGCATGGCTGCGCCGTGTGCAACAAGCCGGGGGCTTGCATGCGGCGTCCAACCCATCGCGCCCCCGGCCTGAGGCTTCGGCGAGCGAACGCTTCCTCATCGTAGGCCTGGGCAACCCGGGCCGCGAATACGCCGCCACCCGGCACAACGCCGGCTTCATGGTGGTCGACGCGCTGGCCCGGCATTGGGGAACCGACTTTGGCCGGGCCAAACATCAGGTCCTGCTGGCCGAAGCCACTCACGGCCCGCGGCGGGTGCTGCTGGCCAAACCCCAAACCTTCATGAACCTGTCGGGCCGCGCGGTCGCCCCCCTGGTGCGTTTTTACCGCCTGCCTTTGGACCATCTGCTGGTGGTCTACGACGACATGGACCTGCCCTTTGGCACCCTGCGCCTGCGGCCCCAAGGCGGCCACGGCGGACACAAAGGCATGAAGTCCATCATCGAGGCCTTGGGCGGCCGCCGCGACTTCCCTCGGCTGCGGGTGGGCATTGGCCGCCCGCCGGGACGCATGGACCCCGCGGCCTATGTGCTGCGGCCCTTCTCGCCCGAGGAGCGCGCCGAATGGCCCTGGATTGTAGACCGGGCCGTGCAGGGCCTGCTGCTCTGGCTGGAACAGGGCCTGCCGGCGGCCATGAATTTCCTCAACGCGCCCCCCGCTCCGACGCCCTGAT
>JALSPJ010000109.1 GCA_026985995.1 Anaerolineales bacterium | reverse complement strand
CGCGATGCGCAGGCCCACGGCCGGGAAGGCGATGGTGGCGATGAGGAAGCCCGAGAAAGTGCACAGGCCCAGCAAGCCACACAACAGCAGCAAACTCAGGCAACCGCCGCCGTTCATGAACAACAACCCTCCTCGCGCTCGTCGGCCCATGGGACACCTCCGGGAACGGGGCCAGGCTGTACTTTCATCTTATCGTACGCTCAAAGCGCAGTCAAGGCGCGGCCGGTGCGGAACCGTCGGCCGCGCGCGGGGTATGCGATTGTCAAAGGGCCGGGTTGGGCCCGCGGTCCGTGGGCCCCTCAAGCCGCGGCCATGGCCGGGGCCGCCGGTTCCCCCTGGGGCAGGTGGCGCTTGCCCTGCACCGTGCCCCGGGTCATGGCCAGCACGCCGGTGCGCACCACCTCCAGCACTTCGGCCGCGCCCAGCATTTCGATGAGGCTGTCGATTTTCTCGGGCGTGCCGGTCACCTCGATGGTCAGGGTTTCGGGCGTGGCGTCGACGATGTTGGCCCGAAAGACGGTGGCCAGGTTGATGATTTCGGTGCGCAGCCCGCGCGGGGCCCGCACTTTGACCAGGGCCAGTTCCCGGCGCACCGTGGGCCGGTCGGTTACATCTTGCACATCGATGACATTCACTAAGCGGTAGAGGTTGGCCTCGATGAGGGGCGCTTTGGCCGGGTCGGTGTACACCACCAAGGTCATGCGCGAGATGCGCGGGTCCTGGGTGGTTCCCACATTGAGGGAGTGGATGTTGTAGTTGCGTCGTCGGAACAGCGAGGCCACCCGGTTGAGCACGCCGGGCTTGTTTTCCACCAAGACGACGAAAGTGTGCGGTACGGCGGTCATGGGGAACCTCCTGCTAAGGGGCCGCGCCGGCCCAATTGGCCGTGCGTTCCACATGGGGCTCTTGGTCCGGGCGGCGCATCATCCGATGCAGCGGGTCGCTGGTGGTCACCATGGGGAAGACATTGTCCTCGGGGGGCACGCGGAATTCCAGCAGCACCGGGCCCCGCTGCTGGCGGGCGAAGGCCAGCGCGGCGTCGACCTCGCGGCGCTGGGTGACCCGCCGGGCCGGGATGCCGTGCGCGTCGGCCAGTTTGACGAAGTCGGGGTTGTGCAGCAGCACCGCGGAATACCGACGCTCGTAGAACAATTCCTGCCACTGGCGCACCATGCCCAGGTAGTTGTTGTTCAGGATGACGATTTTCAGGTTCAGGCCTTCTTGCACCGCGGTGGCCATCTCGGCCTGGGTCATCTGAAAGCCGCCGTCGCCTTCGACCACCCACACTTCCTTGTCGGGGTGGGCGATGGCCGCGCCCACGCCGGCCGGCAGGCCAAAGCCCATGGTGCCCAACCCGCCCGAGGTCACCAGGCGGTAGGGCTGGCCGAAGCGGTAGTATTGGGCCACCCACATCTGGTGCTGGCCCACGCCGGTGGTGATGATGGTATCGGCGTTGGCCGTGGTTTCCCACAGGCGCTGCACCACTTCCGCGCCCCGCAGGGGGCCGCCGCCGTTGCGCTTGACCTTTTCCACCACATCCCGGCGGCGGGTGTCGGCGCGCCAGGCCTCGATTTGCGTCAGCCAGGCGTCGTGCCGCTGGGGTTCCACCACTTCCAGCCATTGCTCCAGCACGGTGCGCAAGTCGCCCAGCAGGGCCACATCCACAGGCACATTCTTGTTGATTTCCGCGGGGTCCACTTCCACATGAATCTTGCGGGCCTGAGGCGCGTAGGCTTCCAGCTTGCCCGTCACCCGGTCGTCGAAGCGCATGCCCAGGGCGATGAGCAGGTCCGCGTGTTGGATGGCCATGTTGACGAAATATTCGCCGTGCATGCCCATCATGCCCAAGGCCAGGGGGTGAGTGAGGGGCAGCGCGCCCAGCCCCAGCAAGGTCATGGCCACGGGAATGTGCGCCGTCTCGGCCAGGGCTTGCAACTGGGCCATGGCGCCCGAGATGAGCACCCCCTGCCCGGCCAGAATGACGGGGCGTTGGGCCTGGCGCAGCAGCGCATTGGCCCGGGCCAGCGCGTCGGGGTCCGCGCGTTCGGGCGGCCGATAGCCGGGCAAACGCACTTGCTCAGGCCACACGAACTCGGCCTCGTCGTTCTGCGCGTTCTTGCACAGGTCGATGAGCACGGGGCCGGGCCTCCCGGTGCGGGCGATGTGAAAGGCTTCCCGCACCACCCGGGGGATTTCGGCTGCCTGGGTGACCAGGAAGTTGTGCTTGGTGATGGGCATGGTCACGCCGGTCACATCGGTCTCTTGAAACGCGTCGGTGCCCAGATATTCGGCCGCCACCTGGCCGGTGATGAACACCACGGGGGAAGAATCCATGAACGCGGTGGCGATGCCGGTGACCAGGTTGGTCGCGCCCGGGCCCGAAGTGGCCATGGCCACGCCCACTTTGCGCTGCTCCCGCAGGGTGCGGGCATAGGCGTCGGCCGCGTGGGCCGCGCCCTGCTCATGGCGGGTGAGCACATGGCGCACCGGATAGTCCAGCATGGCGTCGTAGACGGGCATGATGGAACCGCCCGGGTAGCCGAAGACCACCTCGACACCTTCGCGCAGCAAACTTTCCCACAACATACGGGCGCCGGTCATTTTCGGGGGCATAGGGAACCTCCTTCGGGAGTGGGGGAATAGGCGATTAGCTGGGTTCGCGCAACACCGCGCCCTGGTCCGCGCTGGTGACGAAGTGGGCGTAACGCCGCAGCCACTTGCTGCGGGTGCGGGGCCGAAAGGGCGGCAACGCGGCCAGGCGACGGGCGATTTCCTCCGCGCTCAGGTGCACCTCGATGCTGCGCCGGTCCAGGTCGATGGTGATGAGGTCGCCGGGCTGCAGCGCGGCAATGGGGCCGCGGGCCGCGGCCTCGGGGCTGATGTGGCCCACCGACAGGCCTCGGGTGCCGCCCGAGAAGCGGCCATCGGTGATGAGGGCCACTTTTTCGCCCAGGCCCATACCGGCAATGGCCGAAGTGGGGGCCAGCATCTCTTGCATGCCCGGGCCGCCCCGGGGGCCTTCGTAGCGAATGACCACCACATCGCCCGGCTGCACCTCCCCGGCCAGAATGCCCTGCATGGCCGCTTCCTGGCTTTCGTAAATGCGGGCCGGGCCCGTGTGCCGCCGAATGTGGGGCGCGACCGCGCCGGTTTTGACCACCGCGCCGTTGGGCGCCAGATTGCCAAAGAGCACGGCCAGCCCGCCATGAGGCGCATGGGGCTGTTCGATGGGCCGAATGACCTCTACATCCTGGACCTGCGCCCCCCGCACATGGTCGGCCAGGGTGCCCCCGGCCACCGTGGGCCGTTCCAAATGCAGCAGGCCGGCAGCGTCCAGCTGGGCCAGCACCGCGGGCACGCCCCCGGCCCGGTGCAGGTCTTCCACATGCCACGGCCCCGCGGGGCTCAACTTGGCCAGGTGGGGAACCCGGTCCGCCACCGCGTTGATGCGGTGCAGGTCATAGTCCAGCCCGGCCTCGTGGGCCAGGGCCAAAGTGTGCAGCACGGTGTTGGTGCTCCCGCCCAGGGCCATATCCAGGGCAAACGCGTCGTCGATGGCCTCTTGCGTGACGATTTGGCGCGGGGTGAGGTTTTCGTGCACCAGGTCCAAAATGCGGAATCCGGCCCGTCGGGCCAGGGCCTCCCGCTCGGGGGTGCAGGCCAGCGCGGTGCCGTTATAGGGCAGAGCCAGGCCCAGCACCTCCAACAGCGCGTTCATGGAATTGGCCGTGAACAGCCCCGAGCACGAACCGCACGCGGGACAGGCGTAGGTCTCCAGTTCCTCCAGGCGGGCCGCGTCGATGGCTCCGGCCTGATAGGCCCCCACCCCCTCGAACACTGAGATGAGGTCCACCACCTGGCCCTCGGGCGTGCGCCCGGCCGGCATCGCGCCCCCCGAAACCATGATGGCCGGAATATCCAGCCGCAGCGCGGCCATGGCCATGCCGGGCACAATCTTGTCGCAGTTGGGGATGAGCACCATGCCGTCGAACGCGTGGGCCTGCACCATGGTCTCTACGCTGTCGGCGATGAGCTCGCGCGACGGCAGGCTGAACTTCATGCCCTCGTGGCCCATGGCAATGCCGTCGTCCACGGCGATGACATTGAACTCGAAGGGCACGCCTCCGGCTTCCCGAATGGCCTGCTTGACAATCTCCGCGAACTGGCGCAGGTGCACATGGCCGGGGACGATGTCGGTGTAGGAATTGACCACCGCGATGAAAGGTTTGTCGAAGTCGCTGCGGTCGCGGATGACGCCGGTGGCTCGCAGCAGCGAGCGGTGGGGGGCCCGGTCGAAGCCCTTCTTGATGCGGTCCGAGCGCATGACGAACCTCCCGAAACGAAAAAGGCCGCCCTCGCACGAGAGCGGCCTGTTCAAGCCCAAGGCGGAGGTGGGGATTTAGCCCCGCAGTGCTGCCACCGCCCTCGTGCGCGCCAAAGCCTCCCGGCCCAGAAGGACCAGGATGAACAGGACGATAAGCACGAGGGCCAAAGCGGCAAACATCATGGGGAACCCAACCTTAAGCCATGTCGTTGGCTGGCGCTTATTGTACCCGAAACAAGGGTTTTGAATCTTAAAATTTTGGCCCAAATTCCCTGACATACGCTTACTTTAACGCGCAGCCTCTTTACTCGTGGACAAATACGCGCTTTAGGCCCGGCCAGGAGCGCGCCCGAAGCTCAAACGCCCCTTTGGCGTGCCGCCGCCCGCCCAGGGCTTTTCTAAGTACCCATAAAATCACACGGAGCCACGGGGAACACAGAGAAGCGAGAGAAATTATGCTCGCCGCGTGCTCTGTGTCTCCGTGTGAAATTTAAATTCAGCGTTGTTGATGCTGTCGGTGTTAGAAAAAGAAAAAGCCCTGGCCCCCCGCCTGCCAACTTTTGACATTCCCCGCGCGCTGTGCTACACTTGGGGCCACATGCCCCGGAACCTGCCCAAGCCCCACATATGGGGCCTCATACGCGAATGGCCCGCGCCATTCGCCCTCATCGAGAGAGGTGGAGGGAACCGGCCCTGTGAAGCCTCGGCAACCTGTCGCATCGCCGACAAGGTGCCAATTCCGGCAGGCCCAACGGCCTGGGAGATGAGGGATGATGCTTTGCGTGTCAGCCCTCTCTCGGAGAGGGTTTTGTGTTTAACTTCGCCGCATCAGGAGCGCGTCCATGTTCTATCCCCGGCGTTACACCAACCGCCGCTACTTAGATGCCCTCCAGCAGCAGGTGCTCATCTTCGACGGCGCCATGGGCACCAACCTGGCCAAACTCGGCCTCACCGCGGAGCACTTCGGCGGCCCCCAATACGAAGGCTTCAACGACATCCTGGTCCTCACCTACCCCCAGGCCGTGGAATCCGTGCACCGCGCCTTCCTGGATGTGGGCGTCGATGTCATCGAAACCGACACCTTCCGCGCCAACCGCATCACCGCGGCCGAGTTCGGCCTGCACGACCGGGTGGTCGAGCTCAACCGCGCGGCCGCTTCCCTGGCCCGCGGCCTGGCCGACGAATACGCAGCCCGCGACGGCCGCCCCCGCTTCGTGGCCGGTTCCATCGGCCCCACGGGCAAACTACCCTCGGCCGACGACCCCGACCTTTCCAACATCACCTTCGACGAACTGGCCGATGTGTTCCGCGAGCAAGCCGTGGGCCTGCTGCAGGGCGGCGTGGATGTACTGCTGCTGGAAACCCAGCAAGACATCCTGGAAGTCAAAGCCGCCATCCACGGCCTGCATCAGGCCATGCACCAAACGGGCATCTTCGTGCCCATCCAGGCCCAGGTCACCCTCGACACCACCGGCCGTATGCTCCTGGGCACCGACATCGAAGCCGTGGTCGCCATTCTGGCCGGTATGCCCATCGACCTCTTGGGCCTCAACTGCTCCACCGGGCCCGAGCACATGCGCGAGCCCGTGCGCTTCCTGAGCCAACACTCCCCCCTGCCCATCTCGGTGCTGCCCAACGCGGGGCTGCCCCTCAATGTCGATGGCCAGGCCGTCTACCCCCTGGAGCCCGAGCCCTTTGCCGCGGCCCTGGAAGAATTCGTCACCGCCTTTGGCGTGCAGGTGGTGGGCGGCTGCTGCGGCACCACGCCCGAGCATCTGCGGCTTTTGGTGGAACGGCTCCGCGAACGGCCCGCGCCGCGGCGTTCCATCACCTGGGTTCCCCGCTTAGCCTCGGGCATTCGGGCCTACACCATGCACCAGGACCCGCCGCCCTTCCTCATCGGCGAACGGTGCAACGCCCAGGGTTCCCGCAAATTCAAACGCCTGCTGCTGGCCGAAGATTGGGACGGCATCGTCAGCGTGGCCCAGCACCAGGTCGACGGCGGCGCGCACGCGCTGGATGTTTCCGTCGCAGTCACCGAGCGCGCGGACGAAGCGAACCTCATGCGCACCGTGGTGCGCAAACTGGTCACCACGGGCATTCCCGTGCCTCTGGTGTTCGACACCACAGACCCCACCGTCATGGAAGCCGCGCTCAAAGTCTACCCGGGGCGGGCCCTGCTCAATTCCACCCACTTAGAAGCCGGGCCCGAAAAGGCCCGCCGGGTGTTTCGCCTGGCCAAGGCCCACAACGCGGCCGTCATGCTGCTCACCATCGACGAGCAGGGCATGGCCAAAACCGCGGAACGCAAGCTCGCGGTGGCCCGCCGATTGTACGACCTGGCCCTGGAAGAAGGCCTGCGGCCCGAAGATTTGGTCTTCGACCCCCTCACCTTCACCTTGGCCACCGGCGACCCCGAAACCGCGGACGCGGCCCAACACACGCTGGAAGCCCTGCGGCGCATCAAGGCCGAGCTGCCCGGCGTGTTCACCTCGTTGGGGGTGAGCAATGTCTCCTTCGGCCTGGGGAAGTGGGCCCGGGCCGTGCTCAACAGCGTCTTCCTCTACCACGCGGTGCAGGCCGGGCTCGACATGGCCATCGTCAACCCGGTGCACATTCTGCCCTATGCCGACATTCCCGCCGAGCAGCGGGCCCTGGCCGAGGACCTCATCTTCAACCGCCGCGCCGACGCGCTGGAGCGCTTCATCGCCTACTTCGAGCAACAGCAAGCCGCCGGGCACCAATGGCAGGCCGGCGGAGCCCGGGACCCGCTGGAAGGGCTGAACCCGGCCGAGCGAGTGCACCGCCGCATCGTGCAGCGCATCAAAGACGGCCTGGAAGACGACCTGGACGCGCTGCTGGCCCAGCGTTTGGGCCTGCCCGGGCCCCAGGCGCTGCCCACCGGGCCCACGCCCGAAACCCACGACGCCGCGGTGTGGGCCCTCAACCAGGTGCTGCTGCCGGCCATGAAAGAGGTGGGCGACAAATTCGGCGCCGGCGAGCTCATTTTGCCCTTCGTGCTGCAATCGGCCGAGGTGATGAAGCGCGCCGTGGCCCATCTGGAGCGGTTCCTGCTGCGCCAGGAGGGCGCGCACAAAGGCACTTTGGTGCTGGCCACGGTCTACGGCGATGTGCACGACATCGGCAAGAACCTGGTCAAAACCATCGTCAGCAACAACGGCTACCGGGTCATCGACCTGGGCAAGCAGGTGCCTGTGGAAACCATCATCCAGGCCGCGGTGGAACACCGGGCCGATGCCATCGGCCTGAGCGCGCTGCTGGTTTCCACCAGCCAGCAAATGCCCAAAGTGGTCAACGAGCTGCACCGCCGGGGGCTGCGGTTCCCCGTGCTGGTGGGCGGCGCAGCCATCAACCGCCGTTTTGGTCGGCGCATCAACATCACCGAAAGCGGCGAGCCCTACCCGGCCGGGGTGTTCTACTGCAAGGACGCGTTCGAGGGCCTGCAGGTGCTGGACCAGCTGATGGACCCCGCGGCCCGGGAGCGCCTGCTGGCCCGGCTGCGCCGCGAAATCGACGCCGAAATGCAGCGGGAAGTGCGCCAGGCCCAGGCCGCGGTGTGCGAAGACTGCGGCAGCGTGCCCCCCGCGCCCAACATCCCCACCCCGCCCTGGTGGGGGGCCAAGGTGGTGCGCGCCATTCCCTTGGAGGCCGTGTTCCCCCTGGTCGACAAGCGGGAGCTCTTCCGCCTGTCGTGGGGCGCCAAGAACGCCCGGGGCCCCGAATGGGAGCGCCTGCTGGCCGAGTTCGAGGCCCGCTTCGAGCGCATGACCCGGGAGGCCCGGCGCCACGGCTGGCTGCAGCCTCAGGGCGTCTACGGCTACTTCCCGGCCCAGCGGGAAGGCAACCGCCTGCTGGTCTATGACCCGGCCTCGGTGCAGGCCGGGCGGCCCCGGGTGCTGGAGACCTTCGCCTTCCCCCGGCAGGTGGGCGGCGAGGGCCTGTGCCTGGCCGATTACTTCGCCGCGGTCGACAGCGGTGTGATGGATGTGGTGGCCTTCCAGGTGGTCACCGTGGGCCCCCAGGCCGAGGCCCGGTTCCACGAGCTGGAAGCCGCGGGGCACTACAGCGAGGCCTACTTCTTCCACGGCCTGGCCGTGCAAACCGCGGAGGCTACCGCGGAGTATCTGCACCGCCACATCCGCCGCGAGCTGGGCCTGGCCCCCGGGCGGGGCAAGCGCTACTCGTGGGGCTATCCGGCCATCCCCGACCTGCGGGACCACGCCAAAGTCTTTCGCCTGCTGCCGGCCCGGGAGGCTTTGGGCATGGACCTCACCCCCGCGTACCAGCTGGTGCCCGAGCATTCCACCGCGGCCATTGTGGTGCATCACCCCCTGGCCAAATACTTCCATGTGGGCCAATCCCGGCTGGAGATGCTGGTGAAGGAAAAACAGCAGTCAGCGGTCAGCGGGGAGCGGTGAGCACGGTAGGGGAGACCCGGTGGGTCGCCCAGCCCGGTAGGGGCGCACGGCGGTGCGCCCAGGGAATGGAGCCGCGGATCGACGCGGATGAACGCGGATGAAATGAAAAACCACGGATGGACACGGATGGGCACGGAAGAAAGACTGCAGGGAGCAGGGAGTGGTGAGCGGTGAGCACGGTAGGGGAGACCCGGTGGGTCGCCCAGCCCGGTAAGGGCGCGCGGCAGTGCGCCCTGGGCAATGAAACCGCGGATATACGCGGATAACCGCGGATAAAATGAAAAAACCACGGATGGACACGGAAAAACACGGACAAACGCGGATGAAAAGATGAAAAAAGCGGGGAGCGGACAGCAGTCAGCAATCGTGCCCCCGCCAACCACCAACTTCCAACTTCCAACCACCAACCTCCAACCATCCACCTCCATCCCCCAACTTCCAGCCACTACCCACCACCCCGCGGTGCGCTTCAGCGCGCCGGGGCGCCCTCACCCGGCGGGGGTGCGATGCCGCCGCGGGCCCACCACCAGGCGGGCAAATGCCGCCAGCGTTCCGGGGCCCACAAAGGCGCGCGGGTGACCCACAGGGCCTGGTCCATCAGCCGACGCAGGCCAGGGTCGACGATGCGGTTTTCGCCGGTGCGCAGGGTGGCCACAAAGCCTTCGGGCACGCGACGCTCGTAATGCCCGGGCCGCCACAAGCGCCCGTCCGCGTCGGGCAGGCGGGCCAAAAACGCGTCGGTCAGAGCCCACACATCCACCACCAGCTTGTCGGTTCCGGCCCAATAGCCGAACATGCCCACGCTATCCACCACGGCCACAGGCTCGGGGCTGTGACGGAATTCCCACCCTTGCTGGCTCCAGGCATAAGGCGGGAAGAAAGGCGGCATGTCGGGCCGGGTGCGCCAGGCGAGATAAGTGAGCAGTGAAGTATAGCGGAAGTAGCGGCCCCGCTCGTCGCCCACGCCCCAGCGCAAATAGAAATCGGGCGGCACATAGTGGTCCCAGGGGCTGTTGAGGGGGGTGTGGGGGAAAGCCAGCGCGTAGGCCCCGGCCGCCAACAAGGCGAACGACGCGGCCCGTCGCGGCCAGCGCGGGGGCGGCCACACCAGCAACGCCACGGGCACCAGCAGCGCGTACGCGGCCGCGGGAAAGCGCCCGGCCATGAAGTCGCCGCCCACCCAGGTGAGGTAAGTGGCATACAGCCCGCCGCCTAAGGCCAGGGCCCGCCCCGCGCCCCGGCCGACGCGCGCCAACACCCAGGCGCTCACGGCCCAAAGCAGCAGCGTGGCCGGGTCCAGCAGGGCCTGGCCCAGCCAATAGCGCCCGCCCTGTTCCAGCACCACGGCCCGGGGCAGGCCGTGGAACAGCTTGGCATACGCGGGATTAGGCAGAGGGGAGCCGTAGTAAACCAGCGCGAAGCCATACCAGGCCCCGGGCAATAGAGCCGCCAGTGCAAAGGCCCGCCACCAGGCCCGCCCCCGACCGGCCCGGTGCGCGGCATAAGCCGCGTAAACCCACGCCGGCGCGATGAGCGCCAGCAGGTCCAGCCGGGTCAGGGCCACCAGCCCGGCCCATAAGTTGAGCGCCCGGTCCCCGCGGAGCCCTTCCCCCAAACCCGGCGACAGGGCACGGCGCACATAGGCCACCCCAAAACCGCCCAACACGGCATACACCAGGGGCGTCTCCAGGCCCGAGGTGGTGTAATCCATGAAGCCGTTGCTGACCAGCCACGCGGCCAGCAGCAAAGCCCGGGCCCGCGCGGTGGGCAGGGCCCTTTGCCACACCTGCCAGGTCAGCAGCGTCAGGCCAAAGCTCAGCAGCAGGGCCAGCAGGTAGCCGTCGGCCAGCAGCGCGCGGCCAAGGGCCAAAAGCCCAAACCACAAAGGGCTGGTGAAGGCCTGCACCCGCCAGCCGGGGTTCCACACCGGGCCGTGGCCGGCCCATAGTTGTTCCACCGAGCGCAGGTAGATGTATGCATCGTCGCACAGCCAGGCGTTGCGCACCGCGGTGAGCACGAACAGGGCCCACAGGCCGCGTTCCAGCCGGACCCAGCCGCGGGGTTCAGCGTTGCGCCCGGTGGATGCGAAAGGCATCGAAGGCCACCTCGAAGTTGGGGTGCTGGTAAGTGGCCACCACCAGCCCCGCGCCGCCCTGAATGCGGGCCGAGGCCCGGTCGAAGACGGTGACCACGGGCTGGTCGTTGACCCACAGGGCCAGATGCGGGCCGTAGCACACCAGGCCTATCTCGTTCCACCCCGCGGGGTCGAAATGCGCGGCCACGGGCAGGGGGGCTTCGGGATGCAATTCAGCATACTCCCCGTCCTCGTACTTCCACACATAGAAATGGCCGTTTTCGATGACCGACGCGGCGTAGAAATTGTCCAGGTCCCGGTAGCGGCAGGCCAGCCCCACCTCGCCGTCGCCCGCGGGTTGGGTGATGCGCACCCGGGCCCAAACCACCACATCGGCCTGCGCCACCGGCGAAGTGAGGGCGTGGAGCACGAAGGGCGTGCGCAACAACACCCGCATTGCGCCATCGGCGTAAGTGATGCGGGTATCTTCGTCGTCACCTTCCCAGCCCTCCACGGGCGCGTCGAAAGTGTCCTGGTCCAGCACCGGGCCGGGGTGCTGCCAGATGTCGTCCAGGCCGCCGGTGCGGTCGGCCTCGGCGGGGGGTTTGGGGGAAGGTCGGGCGACCGCGCCCTGCCGCGCGGCTTCCACCAGGGGGCGGGCCAGGTCCACGGGGCGCAGGGCGTTGATGAAGCCGCCAATGGGCACGCAGGTGTCATTGTCGTCGACCACGCCATCGCCGTTGGTGTCGACCAGCACCCGGCAATCGACCACTTCGGCCTCGTCGGTGCCGGCGCCCACCTGGGTGGGGATGGCCACCAGTTCCCCCCGGGCGTTGAGGGCCGCGCCGCCGCTGTTGCCGCCGGCCAGGGTGGCCGTGGTCTTGATGAAGGCGCGCGGGCCGTAGGGTTCCTCTTCGGTGAAGCCGGCCACCACGCCCTTGGAGAGGGTGATGGTATCGCCGCCGATGCCCGGATAGCCCAAAATGATGAGCTCGTCACCCAAGCGCAGGTCCTGCGCGGAGCCCAGGGGCACGAAGGGCAGGTGCAATGCTTCGGGGTCCACGGGGTTGTCGTCGAGGTCGTGGGTGATGCGCACCACGGCCAGGTCCAGGTCCTCGTCCACCTGCACCACCTGGGCGAAATAGCGGGGCCGGGGCGGCTCGTCTTCCCGGTCGGTCATCAAGATGAGCAGGCGGTCGATGGCCGGCTCGTCGGGCGCGAAGGGTTCCACAATGTGCGCGTTGGTCAGGATGAGGCCGTCGGGGCTGATGATGGTGCCCGACCCGCTCCAGGCCGGGTCGCCCTGGGCGTCGAGGGCCACGATTTGCACCACCGCGCGAAACGGCACCCGCCGCGAGGCCTGGGGCGTGGGCCCGGTGGACGGCGTGGACCGGGCGTGCGGCGTGGGCGTGGGCTGCG
>JALSPJ010000108.1 GCA_026985995.1 Anaerolineales bacterium | reverse complement strand
GCCTATGTCAAGCCTTCCAGACGCAAAAGGGGTACAAAAGCCTGACGGACAGTGGGGTACAACCCTACACCGGCTAACACACGCTGCGCCCCTACCGGGTTGACTGCTGTCTGCCGTCCTTCATCCGCGGTTTCATTCCTGGGCGAGCTGCCGGGCCGCGCCTACCCCGCGTGCACCCTTGACAAATTCCCCCGGCCCGGCTATGATGCTTGTGGCTATTTAGTTTAGCAACCTAAACTTTTTCACGGAGCCCAACCATGCGCAAAGTCTTCTTCGGCCTGGTGCTGGTGGCCGCGCTGGCCGCGGCCTGGTGGTGGCGGGGTCGCAACGCCGCCCCGGCCCAAACCCAACCCCAATGGCAAACCCAACCCCTGGCCCGGGGCAACCTGCGGGCCACCGTGGGCGCCACCGGCGAAGTGGAAGCCCATCGCACCGCCCGCCTGGTGTGGCAAACCACCGGCCGGGTGGAAACCGCGCCGCAAGTCGGCGCGCGGGTGCAGCAAGGCGAAGTGCTCATGACCTTGGCCCCCGATTCCTGGCCCCAAAGCCTGCACCAGGCCCAGGCCCAGCTGTTGGACCTGCGCCAACAGCTGGCGCGCCTGCAGCAGGTGGGCCTGGCCCAGGCCTGGAACCAGTACGCGGAAGCCCGCTACCAGGAGGACCGGGCCGAGCAAAACCTGCAAAGTCTGTACGACCAGATTGCCGAAGGCGAAGTCATCAGCGACATCACCTTGGAACGCTACGAAAGTGCCAAGGCCCTGGCCACGGCCCAACGGGAATATGCCGAGGCCGTGTATCAGCAATGGCAGGAAGGCAACCCGCCGGAACTGGCCACCCTGCAGGCCCAAATCCAGGCCCTGGAGCGGGCCCTCGAAACCACCCGCCTGACCGCGCCCTTCGCCGGCGTGGTCACCCAGGTGGAAACCCCTGCAGGCACCCCCGTGCAGCCCGGCACGCTGGCCCTGCGCATCGACGACCTGGACACCCTCTGGGTCGTGGCCGACATCACCGAGTTCGACATCCCCACGGTGGAGGTGGGCCAGGAGGTAGAGGTCACCTTCGACGGCCTGCCCTATCAGACCTTCCACGCGGTGGTGGAGGAAGTCGCGCCCGTGGGCGTGCCGGACCCTGTCTCGGGGGCCATGAACTTCCCCGTGCGCATGCGCCTCACGGACCCGGACCCGCGGCTGCGGCCCGGCATGACCGCCGCGGTCACCATCTTCACCCAGACCTACGAAGATGTGCTGCTGGTGCCCAACCGCGCGGTGCGGGTGGTGGACGGCCAGCCCACGGTATATGTGCTGCGCGGGGGTGAGCCCCAACCCGTGACCGTGCGCTTAGGCGCGACCTCGGGCGAATATAGCGTGCTGCTGGAAGGCGACCTGGCCGAGGGCGACCCCATCGTGCTCAACCCGCCCAGCACGGCCGGCTTCTTCGGCCCCTGAGGAGGCCCCCATGACCGCAGACATCGTCATTCAGGCCCACGACCTGCACAAAATCTATCGCCCGGGCCGGGATGTGGAAGTGCACGCGCTGCGGGGCGTTTCCTTCACCGTGCAGCGGGGCGAGGCCGTGGCCATCATGGGCCCTTCGGGGTCGGGCAAATCCACCCTCATGAACATCCTCGGCTGCCTCGACAAGCCCACCCGGGGGGAGTACATCCTCGACGGCCAGCCCGTGGCCGACTTGAACGACGACCAGCTGGCCGTCATTCGCAACCGCAAAGTGGGCTTCGTGTTCCAGTCCTTCAACCTGCTGCCCCGGGTGAGCGCGCTGGAAAATGTGATGCTGCCCCTGCGCTACGCGGGGGTGCTGCGGGGCGCGGCCCAACGGGCCCGAGAGGCCCTGGAAGCCGTGGGCCTGGGCGACCGATTGCATCACAAGCCCAACGAACTCTCGGGCGGCCAGCAACAGCGGGTGGCCATTGCCCGGGCCCTGGTCAACCGCCCGGCCATCATCCTGGCCGACGAGCCCACCGGCAACTTAGATACCCAATCGGGGCAAGACATCATGCGCCTGCTGCTGCGCCTGAACCGGGAACAAGGCACCACCCTCATCGTGGTGACCCACGACCCCGAAGTGGCCCGCCAAATGCAGCGCATCTTGCACATTCGCGACGGTCGGCTGGTGAAGGAAGAAGTTCCGGCCGCGCGGCCGGTCCCCACCGGAGGGGTTCCCCATGCTTAGCACCCTCTATTTGGCCGTGACCGAGGCCCTGCGCAGCCTGGTGGCCAACAAAATGCGCTCGTTTCTGACGGTGCTGGGCATCGTCATCGGCGTGGCCGCGGTCATCGCCCTGCTGGCCATTGGCCGGGGCGCGCAAACGGCCATCACCGGCTCCATCGAGGGCCTGGGCACCAACCTCATCTTCGTCGCGCCGGGCAACACCCGGGACCCGGCCGCGGCCCGCAACGCCCGGCCCATGAAATGGCAGGATGTGCTGGCCCTGCAGGACCCCGCGGCCGCGCCCTCGGTGCAATGGGTGGTTCCCCTGCTGCAACGCAGCGTGCGGGTGAGCAAAGGCGACCGGCACCACAACACCATTGCCTTTGGCACCACGCCCGAATATCGCATCGTGCGCAACTACAATGTGGCCGAAGGCGAGTTCTTCACCCAAACCCACATGCTGAGCCGCGCGCCCGTGGTGCTGCTGGGGCCCGAAGTGGCCCAGGTGCTCTTCGACCGCACCGAGGGCCTGGTGGGCGAAACCGTGCACATCAACGGCCACCCCTTCCGGGTCATCGGCGTGCTGGAAGCCAAAGGCGGCGGCGGTTTCGGCCCCAACCAGGACGACCGGGTGGTCATGCCCATCACGGCCATGTATGCCCGGCTCTTCCCCGACATGCAGGGCAAAGTCGACGGCATCATGATTTCCGCGGTCAGCCCCGAGGCCATCGAGAGCGCCAAAGAGGAAATCCGGCAAATTCTGCGCCTGCGCCACCGCCTGCGGCCGGACCAGGAAGACGACTTTTCCATCTTCACCCAGCAGGAATTCCTGCAAGTCTTCCAGGTCATCACCGGCGTGCTGACCATCTTCTTAGGCGGCATCGCGGCCATTTCGCTGCTGGTGGGCGGCATCGGCATCATGAACATCATGCTGGTGTCGGTCACCGAGCGGACGCGCGAGATTGGCCTGCGCAAAGCCTTGGGCGCGCGCAAGCGCGACATCCTCATTCAGTTCCTCACCGAGGCCACCACCCTGAGCCTGGTGGGCGGGCTCATCGGCATCGCCTTGGGCTGGGGGCTGGCCACCGCGGTGGAACACATCGCGGCCCGGTTCGACACCACCCTGCCGGCGGTGGTGGACCTGCAGGCCGTGCTGCTGGCCACCCTGTTCTCCGCGGGGGTGGGCATTTTCTTCGGGTTCTACCCGGCCAACCGGGCGGCGAACTTGGAGCCCGTGGAGGCATTGCGCTATGAATAAAGGTTTGGGGGAAAGGCTCCGCGAACGGCCGGGCCGCGCCGCGTGGCTCGCGCGGCTCCTCTTGCTGGCCGGGCTGGTGTGGACCCTGGCCGCGTGCCAGGCCGCGGGCGGGGTGGGTCCGGCCCCGGCAGCCTCGCCCACGGCCACGCCTTACGGCACGCCCTGGTGGGTGGGGCCCTCGCCCGCGCCGCGCGCCGCGCGCCCGAGCAACACGGCCACGCCCACCGTGCGGCCAACGACAACGCCGCGCGCCATCCCGACGGCCACGGCTCAGCCAGAGTTGACCCCGTCTACGCCGCCCGCGCAGCCCACTGTTTTGGCTATACGCACTCCAACCCCGGGTATAGGAGTAGCACTGCGGATAACCGGTCGCCTCCACTGCCGCCAGGGGCCCGGCATCTACTACCCCGCGCGCACCATCCTGCAGCCCGGCCAAACCGTCACCCTGCTGGGCGGCAACCGCATCTTCTACGACTGGCGCTTCGTGCAACTGCCCGACGGCACCCGCTGCTGGGTGCACCAACGCTGGACCCAGGGCGCGGCTCCGGACCCGGCCCAACTGCCCCAAATCACACCTCCGCCCCCACCCCCCGGCGCGTTCAAGCCCCTGCGCCATCAGTGGCCCCTCATGCTGCCCTTCTGCCCCGCGTTCTTCAGCCCTGCGTTACAATTTCAGGTGAAGAACCTGGGCCCCGAGCCCATCCGCTCCATGCGCATCGTGCTCACCGTGCTCGACACCGGCGCGGTGTATCGCACCGAAACCCCGGAAGGCGTGCCCACCTGCGGCAAGGTGCGCACCCAAATTCCGCCGGGAGGCACAGTGGCCGTGGCCGCCCGCACCCGGCAGGACCTGACCGACAAGCGGGTGCGCTTAGCGCTGCAGGGCTGTACGCAACCGCATTTTCAGGGCGCGTGCGTGGCCTACAACCTCACCTGGACCATCGAGCCCCCGCCGCGACCCGCGTGGGGGCCCTGGCCGCCCGGGCCTTGAGCCCGGCCCCCGCCAGTTCCCCCGGCACCCGCCCCCAGGCCACGCCCGACGCTGGTTCCCCCACCCACAGGAGGCCGCCATGCTTTTGGCCATCGACATCGGCAACACCAACATCACCTTAGGCGTGCACGACGGGCAAGGCTGGCGACACCACTGGCGCATTGCCACCGCGGCCGAGCGCATGCCCGACGAATATGGCTTGCAGCTGCGCGGGTTGCTGGACTGGGCCGGGGTGCGGCCCGAGGATTTGGAAGGCGTGAGCCTGGCCTCGGTGGTTCCCCCGGTGACGGCGAAGATGATGCAGGCAGTGCAACGCTATGTGGGGCACACGCCCTTCGTGGTGCGGGCCGGGGTGCGCACGGGCATTCGCATTCGCTACGAAGAGCCCAAGGCCGTGGGCGCGGACCGCATCGCGGACGCGGTGGCCGTCAAGCAGCAATATGGCGGTCCCGCGTGCGTGGTGGATTTTGGCACGGCCATCACTTTCGACGCCATCACCGCGGAGGGGGATTACTTAGGCGGGGCCATCACCCCCGGGCTGGAGGTGGCGGCCGAGGCCCTGTTTCGCCGCACGGCCAAGCTGCCCAAGGTGGAAGTGCGCCAGCCGCCCAGCGTGGTAGGACGCAACACCGTGCAGGCCATCCAGGCCGGGCTGTTCTACGGCTATGTGGCCCTGGTGGAAGGCATGGTGGCCCGCTTTCGCCGGCTGCTGGGGCCCGAGATGAAGGTCATCGCCACCGGCGGCTACGCGGCCCGCTTCGCGGAGGCCACCCCGGTCATCGACATCGTCAATCCATGGCTCACATTGGACGGTTTACGCTGGCTTTGGCTACTTAATCGACCGAAAAACGAGGCACAAAGCGCCGGATGATGATTTTCCGCGGAAATGCGCGCCAAAAGGACGCAGCCCGTGTTATAATAAGCGGCACATCCATCCCTCGTCCGCTTTAACCCTTCCGAAGGAGGAGAAGATATGAAGCGTTGGTGGTTGTTGCTGCTGACCGTCGCGGTATTGGCCGTGGCCCTGGCCGCGTGCCGGGGCGGTGGGGCTGCGCCGGAGACCGTGGTGGTGACGCAGGGAGTGCAGGTCGAGAAGGAAAGCGGGCCGTGCGCACCCCAATCCTTCGACGAACTGGGTGAAGACGGGGTCATCAAGATTGGCGTGCCCGTGCCCCTGTCCGCGCCCGGTTCGGTGGCCGGCGGGCGGGCCATGATGACCGCGGTGCAAATTGCGGCCGACCAGGTCAATGCCAAGGGCGGCATCCTGGGCAAATACCCGGTCAAGCCCATCTTCTACGACACCTCGGGCCTGCCCGAACGGGGCACCGCGGCCATGGAATACCTGATTACCCAGGAATGCGTGGTGGCCGTGGCCGGTGAGTACCACTCCGCGGCCGGCATGGCCGAGAAGGAAGTGGCCCACAAGTACGGCATTCCTGCCATTTTCGCCGAGACCTGGAACGACGACATTACTGCGGTTCAATATCCCGAGGTCTTCCGCATCGCGCCGGCCTCCTCCATGGTGGCCAAAGGAGATGCCCAGTTCTTCAAGGACATGGGCGTCTCGTGGGTTGCCATTGTGACCGAGAACACCGACTATGGCATTCCGGCCTCGGAATCGACCCAGAAGCGCCTGGCCGAGTTGGGCATCGAATCTGAAATCTACAAAGCCGACATCGGAACGCAAGAATTTGCGGCCCTGGTTTCCCGCATTGCCCAGGATATTACCCAATATGAAGGCCGCAAAGCGGTGCTGGTGTTGATTACCGGGGAAACCTCGTACAACTTCGAGCAACAAGCGGTGGAAGGGGGGCTGGAACCCAGCGAGGACCTGATTTTCGTGGCCAATCAGGTGGCTGCCAATGCCAAGGACTTCTGGCAGAATGTGCCGGATGGCAACTACATGGTCTTCCGCTGGGTGGGCGGCGGTTCGCCCTTCGCGATGGCGCAACGCGAAGAGGCCAAGGGATTCATCGAGGCCTACAAAGACGCCTGGAACGATCCGTATCGGTTCCCCGAACGCTATGCCTTCGAGGCCTATGATGCTTTCATGCTGGTGGTGAAGGCCATCGAAAAGGCCCAGAGCCTGAAGGCCGAAGACATCATCGCAGCATTGGAATCCTTCGATAGCCCCGAAAACGGCGTTGCTCTGGCGCAAGGGGTATACTACTTCCCCTATGGCTCCCACAATCCCGTTCCCGACGACCAGCCGGCCTGGATGTGGCACCAATGGCCCGAACCCAAGGTGTTCTTCCTGCAATACTGGAAGGTTGACCAGCACTTGGAAGAGGCCTGCGTGATTTGGCCGGCAGATCAACAAACCTGCGGAACTGACTACCTCGTTCCCGGTACCGAACCCGCGACGGAATAACAGCCTGATACCTCCCCAGGGGCCGCAAAGCTCCTGGGGAGGTTTTTTCTCCCACCATCAACGATAAAATTTTCATGTTCGGACTTGTGGGAAGGAGGCCAACATTATGGTGGCAACCCTTTTGCATTTCGTGCCTGCTCAGATGTGGCTTATCACGCCCGAGTTCATCCTTCGGTTGTTGGCCGAAGGTTTGTTGATTGGCCTGATTTATAGTCTTATGGCATTGGGTCTGACGCTGATTTTTTCCGTCCTGGGCATCGTGAGCTTCTCCCACGGCGAGTTCTACATGATTGGCGGCTATGTAGTCTATCTTTTCCTGCAGAAATTCCAAAACAGCCTGCCGCGCGCATTGACAGGGATAGGCGCGCTGCTGGCAGCCATGCTGGTCACCTTCGCCATCGGCGTGGTGTTCGAGCGGTTGTTCCTGCAGCCCATGGCCCGGGGAGAAGTAGACCGGCCCAACGAATATGCCATTTTAACCACCTTCGGCCTCGCGTTCTTCCTGCAATACCTCATGCTTGGCCTTATGGGGCCCTTCCCGAAAAAAGCCCGTCGTTTTTTTGATTTACCGGTTTTCGATGCCGGCTTGATACAGGCCACCAAGGCCTCGCTCAAAATTGGCAACATCACCCTGGGGGCCGGACGCCTGATTGCCGGGTTGATTGCCCTCCTCGCGCTGCTGGCCATGCTGTATTTCATGTTCAAAACCTGGACCGGCCGGGCCCTGCAGGCCACCAGTCAGGACCGTCAGGCCGCGGCCGTGGTGGGCATCAACCCCATGAACATGAACACCTTAGCCTTTGGCCTGGGGGCCATGCTGGCCGGGTTGGCCGGTGCGGTGCTGGTGTCGGTGTATTCGTGGGTTCCCTGGGTGGGCGTCATCGCCTCGAGCAAATCCTTCGTCATCATCGTGCTGGGGGGCATGGGGTCCATCCCCGGCTCCTTGCTGGGCGGGCTCATCATCGGCGTGGTGGAATCCTTGGGCACCGGCCTGTTCCCTGACCCGGTCCGGGCCCAGGCCTATCGGGATGTGTTCGGCCTGGTCATCTTCGCCCTGGTGCTGCTGGTCAAACCCACCGGCCTGTTCGGGAGGAAGTTATGAACACCATGCGGGCCTACTACGACCGATACCTCCCCTGGGCGTTGGGCATCGCCTTTTTGTTCGGGCTGCTGGTCTTTCCCTTTTACCAACGCGAATCGCCCTATTGGGTGTATGTGGGCGCCAACGCCCTGTTCTACGCCATCCTGGCCTCCAGCTGGGCCCTGCTGGCCGGCTACAACGGGCAGTTTTCCTTCGCCCACATGGCCTTCATGGGGCTGGCGACCTACGCCAGCGGCATCGTGGGCCGGGAAGCCGGCATCTGGGCCCTGAACTGGTCCCCGGCGTTGAGCATTCCCTTTGGCGTGCTGGTGGCCGGGGTGGTGGGCCTGCTCATCGGCTATTTGTGCTTGCGGCTGCGCAGCACTTATCTGGCCCTGTTCACCATCGCCTTTGCTGAAATTCTGCGCCTGGTATTCAAAGCCGAGGTGGACCTCACCGGCGGCCCCAACGGGCTGTACCTCAAGACCTTCAACCTGCCCTTTTTGGAGGGCCTGACCAGATACGCCTCGACCTATGCGCCCATGTACTACACCATGCTGGCCGTGTTCCTGTTTTCCCTGGTCGTCATGTACGCGCTGGTCAACTCCCGCTACGGCATTTTCTTCCGCGCGGTGCGGGAAGACGAGGAAGCCGCGGCTGCGCTGGGCGTGCATGTGGTGCGGGTGCGCATCCTGGCCTTCGTGGTCAGCTCCATGATTGCCGGTCTGGCCGGCGCGGTGTTCCACCACTCGCCGGGCATCGGCATCGTGGTGCCCGACGAAATGCAAATCGGCCGCATGAGCCTGGTCATCGCCATGGCCGTCATCGGCGGCAGCAACAACCTCATGGCCGCGGCCATCGGCGCGCTGTTCCTGCACTTTGCCCTGGAATGGCTGCAGGAAATTCCCATGCCGGACGCCCTCATGTCGTGGCTGCAGGCCCATCAGGCCACCCTGGAAGCCTGGGGCTTCGGCCTGGGCGAGGCCGGGCTCAAGACCAACGCCTGGCGCATGGTCGCGTTCGGCATCCTGCTCATGGTCACCCTGCGCTTCTGGCGCAACGGCCTGGTGTCGCCCATCCTGGAGCGCATCATGCAGGCCCGGGCCAAAGAAGAAGTGGCCCGGGGGCGGGCGGCCAAGGCCGGTAAAGACCTGGCCGATGTGGACAAACTGGTGGTGGACGAAAGCCCCAACGAGGGAGGGCAGTGACATGCGCCTGGAATTGAAGAAAGTCGTCAAACAATTCGGCGGCCTCACCGCGGTCAACGGCGTCTCCTTCACCATCGAGGGCTCCCAACTGGTGGGGCTCATCGGGCCCAACGGCGCGGGCAAAAGCACCCTCACCAACCTCATCTCGGGCATCCTCAAGCCCACCTCGGGCGAAATCTGGTTCAACGGCGAACGCATCGACGGCAAGCCGCCCTATGTCATCGCGGCCAGGGGCATTGGCCGCACCTTCCAGGTCACCCGGGCCTTTCGGCGCATGACCGTGCTGGAAAACCTGCTCACCCCCGGCCTGGCCAAATTCGGCAATCGCAAAAGTCGCGCCCAGCTGGAAGAAGAAGCCATGGAAATCTTGCGCTTCCTCACCATGGACCACCTGCGCTGGGAATATGCCAGCAATCTCTCGGGTGGGCAGCAGAAACTGCTGGAGCTGGGCCGTCTGCTGATGATGGACCCGGACCTCATCATCCTCGACGAACCCTTCGCCGGGGTGCACCCCAAACTGCAGCGCACCATCTACGACTACATCAAGCGGGTCAAAGCCCGGGGCAAGGCCATCATTCTCATCAGCCACGACATGGAATCCATCTTCACCCTGAGCGAGCGGCTGCTGGTGCTCAACTTTGGCACCCTCATCGCCGATGGCCCGCCCGAAGAGGTGAAAGAGAACCCCGAAGTCATCGAGGCCTACCTGGGCAAAGACGAAGAAGAAGACCAGTTCCTGCCCACCGCGGCGTAACCCCTGAGCGGAGGCGACCATGACGACGCAAACGGCTCAAACCGAGTACGCGCTGGAAGTGCGCGACCTGTATGTGGGCTACTACAAGGACCTGAACATCCTGCAAGGGGTGAACATGAAAGCCCGGCGGGGGCAACTCACGGCCATCCTGGGGGCCAACGGCGTGGGCAAATCGACCTTGCTCAAAGCCATCTTCGGCTTCCTCAAGCCCAACGCCGGTGATGTCTTCCTCAACGGCCAGCGCATCAACGATGTGCCCACCTATCAGCGCATCACCTTAGGCCTGGCCTACATCCCCCAGCGCATGAGCATCTTCCGCTGGATGAGCGTGGAAGACAACATCCTGCTGGGCGGCTGGACCTTTCGCCACGACAAGGAACGCCTGCAGCGCAAGCTGGAAGAGAACTTCGAGCGCTTCCCCATTCTGCGGGAAAAACGCCGCCAACCCGCGGGGGAACTCTCGGGCGGCCAACAGCGCATGGTGGAACTGGCCCGCACCCTGATGACCGACCCCCAGGTGCTGCTGGTCGACGAGCCCACCGCAGGGCTGGCCAAATTGCTCAAGCGCGAGGTCTACGACATGCTCACCGAGCTGCGGGACCGGGAAGGCAAAACCATCATCCTGGTGGACCAGGAAATTCGGCACGCGCTGCGCATCGCGGACTATGTCTACATCCTGGACCTGGGCCGCAACAAGACCGAAGGCCCCACCGCGGAAATCGTGGCCGACCTGAAGAAGGCCTTTTGGATTTGAGCTGCCGGTTTGGACCCACCAGATTGGCGAAGCGGGGTGCGGGGCGCGCCCCGCTTCGCGCGTTGCCAGCAGGAACCGACTTGAGCATCGTCATACGCGCGCCGCGCACCCCTTGACGGGACGGGTTCCCATGATAAACTAAAAGCAAATCTACTAAATTCGGGAGCCTCCAAACCATCATGACCGCCACGACCGCCTCCTCCACCGCCGAAGTGGTGCCCCTGGGCGACCTGCAGCCCGGCCAATGGGCCGAAATCGTGCGCGTCCAGGGGCCATCGTCATGGCGCCGCCGTTTGTATGCCCTGGGCTTCGTGCCCGGCGCACGGGTATATGTCGAGCACGCCGCGCCCTTAGGCGACCCGGTGCAATATCGGGTGCGCGATACCTGGCTGGCGCTGCGCCGTCAGGCGGCACGCCAAATTTGGGTGCGGCCCCTGCCCCAACAACACCCCTCCACGCAGGAACCCACGCCATGAAAGACGCCGCAGTGACGACCTGCCCCCGTTGCGCCACCGCCGCGCCCCTGCCGGCCCTCGATAGCGCGCAATTCACCCTGGCCCTGGTGGGCAACCCCAACGCGGGCAAAACCAGCCTGTTCAACGCGCTCACCGGGCAGCACCAACATGTGGGCAACTGGCCCGGCAAAACCGTGACCTATCAAGAAGGCTTGTGGGACGGACCCACGACTTCGGTGCGTCTGGTGGACCTGCCCGGCACTTACAGCCTGGCTGCGGTTTCGCCCGAAGAGCGCCTGGCCTTAGAAGCCCTGCTCACCACGCCCTTCGACGCGGTGCTCAATGTGGTCGATGCGTCGCACCTGGCCCGCCACCTTTACCTGACCGCGGAAGTGCTGGAACTGGGGCTGCCCACCCTGGTGGCGCTGAACATGTGGGATGTGGCCCGCCGGGAAGGCATCGCCATCGATGTGGCCCGCATGGAAGCCTTGTTGGGCGTGCCCGTGGTGCCCACCGTGGGGCGCGACCCGCGCGGGGTCTCCCTGCTCAGGCAGCGCTTAGACGCCTGGCTGCAAAGCGGGCCCCAGCCCGGGCGTCCCCCGCGCTACCCCGCGCGGGTAGAAGGGGCCGTGGCCGACCTGCAGGCGCTGTTGGCCCCCGCGCTGCCCGCCTGGCCCCCGGGCCGGCTGCGCTTTCTGGCCCTCAAAATGCTCGAAGGCCAAACCGACCTGCTGGCCCTCTTGCTGCCCCCCGAGCAGGCCGAACCCCTGACCGCCCAGGTGCGCGCCCGGGTAGACGCCTACCGCCGCCAATGGGGCGAAGACCCCGCGCTGCTGGTGGCCGACGCGCGCTACGGCTGGGTGCAGGGCGTGCTGCGGGCCACGGTCACCAGCCGTCGCGCGGCCCGCTTCGCGGTTTCCCAGGCCGTGGACCGGGTGGTCACCCATCGGTGGTTGGGCCTGCCCTTGTTCTTTGGCGTCATGCTGCTGGTGTTCCACCTGGTAGTGAATGTGGCTGCGCCCTTCATCGACTGGACCGACGCGCTCATCCAGGGCCCGGTGCGGCATGGCCTGCTGTGGTTGTTGGCCCGGGTCCAGGCCCCCCTGTGGCTGCGCGCGCTCCTCGTCAACGGCATCCTGGCCGGGGTGGGCAGCATGCTGACCTTCCTGCCCGGCCTCACGCTGCTTTACTTCTTCCTGGCCTGGCTGGAAGACAGCGGCTACATGGCCCGGGTGGCCTTTGTGATGGACCGGGCCATGCGGGTCTTCGGGCTGCACGGCAAGGCCTTTTTGCCCCTACTCTTGGGCTTTGGCTGCAATGTGCCCGCGGTCTACG
>JALSPJ010000107.1 GCA_026985995.1 Anaerolineales bacterium | reverse complement strand
TGAGCAGCATGGGCAGCCGGAACGCCCACAGGCGGCCATCGCGGCGTAGCACCTGCCAGGCTTGCCCCAGGTCGTTGGACGCTTCCGCGGTCGCGAGGGCCGCGGTGGGGCGGGTTTCGTGCGCGCCCACGGCCAAAAGCAGCACATAAGCCAGCAACGACCCGGTGGCCGCAAAGAAGGCCCAGCGATACGAGACCACCGCCAGCCAGCCGCCCACCGCGGGGCCGATGGAAATGCCGGCGTTGCTCGCGGTGCGCATCAGCGCGTAGGCCTCGTCGCGGCCCTGGGGCGGAATGAGGTCCGCGGTCATGGCATCGCCGCCGATGCGATACGCCGGCGCGAAGAGCCCGCCCACGCCCATGGCCAGCGCGAATTGGGGCAAAGCGCGGGCAAAGGCCAGGCCCAAATACCCCAGGCCCATGCCCAACAAACTGAGAATCATGCCCGTTTTGCGGCCCCAGCGGTCGACCACGGGCCCGGCCAGGATGGTTCCCACCACACCGGCTGCGGCCTGCAGGGTAATGAGGAACCCCACCTGGGCCAAAGGTACTTGCAGCCGCCGGCTGACATACAGGGCCAGAAAAGGCCACACCATGCTGGTGCCGGCCGAAGACAGAAACATGCCCCCCACCAACAGCCAGAACTGCCGCGGATAGTGGGGCCAGCGGGCCTTCAGCCGTTGCCAGAAAGCGTTCCAACGCAGCACTTGCTTCCTCCTTGGGGTGCTGTAGCGCAGCGGTGCGCGCTTCAGGCCGCGCTACCGTCCTGCCGCCGGGCCAAGGCCGCGCGGCAACATGTGCCTCGCAGCCCCTGGGGGGCCCCGGCACAAACCGCGATTATACCCGTTCTGTATCTTCGCCGACGAAGATAATATGACCTGGCCCGACCGCGCAGCGGGGGTGTGGTAAAATAAAGCATCCGCAAGACCCCCGGAGAAGCATCTCGGGGCCGCTACTTTTTCGCGTTCGGCCCCCCTGGTTGGGAAGGAGGCTTTGTGAGCACGCAACGACCCGCAGCCTTGCACTACGATGCGTCGGACATTCAAGTTTTGGAAGGCCTGGAAGCCGTACGCCGTCGGCCCGGCATGTATGTGGGTGGAACCGACATTCGGGCCTTGCATCATCTGGTCTACGAGGTGGTGGACAATTCCATCGACGAAGCCCTGGCCGGCGCGTGCGACCGCATCGAAATCACCATCCATCCCGATAGCAGCGTCACCGTCGAAGACAACGGTCGCGGCATTCCCGTCGACATTCACCCCCAAACGGGCAAACCCGCGCTGGAAGTGGTGATGACCACCCTGCACGCGGGGGCCAAATTCGGCGGCGGGGGCTACAAAGTTTCGGGCGGCCTGCACGGCGTGGGCGTGTCCGCGGTCAACGCGCTGTCGGAATGGTGCGAAGTCGTAGTCAAGCGCGAAGGCAAAATCTACCGCCAGCGCTACGAGCGGGGCCGGCCCGTCACTCCGGTGAAAGTCATCGGCACCACCCGCCCCGACGATACCGGCACCCGCACCACCTTTCGCTTCGACCCCGAAATCTTCGGCACCGACATCGACTACCGCTTCGATACCCTGGTGCAGCGCTTCCGCGAGATGGCCTTCGTCACCCGCGGGGTGTGGATTCGCTTCGTGGACGAGCGGGTGCGCCGGGAGATGAATTTCTACTTCGAGGGCGGCATTCGCTCCTTCGTGCGTTACCTCAACCGCCATCGCAAGCCCCTGCACCCCGTCATCTACGCGGAGAAAACCATCGACCAGGTGGGCGTCGAAATCGCCATCCAATATACCGACGCGTTCACCGAGTCGGTGTATGCCTTTGCCAACACCATCCACACCGTCGACGGCGGCACCCACCTCACCGGATTGCGCACGGCCATCACCCGCACCCTCAACGACTACGCGCGCAAGCACGGCTTTCTGAAAGATTCGGACCCCAACTTCAGCGGCGACGACACCCGCGAGGGCCTCACCGCGGTGGTCAGCGTCAAGCACCCGGACCCGCAATTCGAGAGCCAGACCAAAGTCAAGCTCATGAACCCCGAGGTGCAAACCTATGTGCAGCAGGTTGCCAGCGAGGCCCTGAGCACCTTTCTGGAGGAAAACCCTTCGGCCGCGCGGGCCATCATCCAAAAATGCCTCACCGCGGCCCGGGCCCGGGCCGCAGCCCGCAAGGCTCGCGATTTGGTCATTCGCAAATCGGCCCTCGAAAGCCTCACCTTGCCCGGCAAGCTGGCCGATTGTTCTTCCCGGGACCCGGAGAAGACCGAACTGTACATCGTGGAAGGCGTTTCGGCCGGCGGTTCGGCCAAGCAAGGGCGGGACCGGCACTTCCAGGCCGTGCTCCCCTTGCGGGGCAAAATCCTCAACACCGAGCGGGCCCGTTTGGACAAAATCCTCTCCAACAGCGAAATCAAGGCCCTCATTTCGGCCCTGGGCACCGGCATTGGCGAGCAATTCGACCTCAAGAACCTGCGCTATGGTCGGGTCATCATCATGAGCGTCGATGCTGCGGAACCCATCCTGGTGCAGGGGCCCGATGGGCGCATTGTGGCCCGGCGAGTGGGCGCGTTCGTCGACGCCCTGCTGGAAGACGACGCCCGCCGCCCCGAAGACTACCGCGTGCTGGCCTTCGACCCCGGTAGCGGGCGGGTGGCCTTCCACCCCCTGGAAAAAGTCACCCGCCACACGGCCGAGGGCCCGGTGTATGAGCTGCGCACCGCGTATGGTCGGCGGGTGCGGGTGAGTCGGGGCCACAGCGTGTTCGTGCTGCGGGGGAAGATGCTGCAGCTGGTGGCCGGACACGAGGTGCGCCCCGGCGATTGGCTGCTCACCCTGGGCCGCTGGGAAGTGGCGGAGCACATCCCCGCGGGGCCCTTCCCCGTCACCGAGGCCGCGCTCACCCTGCTGGGCTTCTTGAGCGCCGATGGCAGCTGGACCCGCCGCGGCTTCCGCATCGCGCTGGGCCGCCAAGGCCCCGCCCGGGTGGAAGAGCTGCGCGCCGCGGCCCAGGCCACTTTTGGCGTCGAGCCCCGGGTGGTGGGCGGACAAAACGGACGCGGCGCCGCGTTGCTGGTGGAAGGCGAAGGCCTGCGCGAGCAACTCGCCGCGTGGGCCGGCTATGACTTGCACCGCAGCCCCCAGCACATGATTCCTTCGCTGGCCTTTCGGGTGCCGGCCCGGTTGCGTCAGGCCTTTTTGCGCGGTTACTTCTTGGGCGATGGCGCCATCTCTTTCACCGGTCTGCACCTCACCACCGCGTCCGAAGACCTGGCCAATCAGCTGCTCTATCTGCTGGCTTCCCTGGGCATTGTGGCTTCCCTCACCATGCGCCGGGTGCGCCGCGGTCAAACCGAAAACTCGGTCTACATGCTGGGCATTTCGGCCAAAGACCTTTTGCGCCAGATGGAACCCGTGTGGCGCGACCATCCCGCGAGCGCCAAGCTCCAGCGGCGTTTGGTGGGCCAGGGCCGCGGGGGCATCAACCGGCCCCTGATGCCCTGGCAAGGCGACCTGGTCGCGGTGCCCGTGCGCGAAGTGCGGGAGGTCCCGCCTTCCAGCCCCTGGTTCTACGACCTCACCGTGCAGGGCGCGGGGAACTTCTTCTGCGGCCTGGGCGGGCTGGCCGTGCACAACACCGACGCCGATGTCGACGGCAGCCACATCCGAACCCTGCTGCTCACCTTCTTCTTCCGCTATATGCTGCCCCTCATCGAGGCCGGGCACCTTTACATCGCCCAACCGCCCCTGTACCGCATCGAATACAAAAAACAAGTGCATTATGCCTACAGCGAGGAAGAAAAAGAGCGCATTTTGCGGCGTTTGAACGCGCCGGCCGACAAGGTGCGGGTGCAGCGCTACAAGGGTTTGGGCGAAATGAACCCCCAACAGCTGTGGGAAACCACCATGGACCCCGAGCGCCGCACCCTGCTGCAGGTCACCGTGGAAGACGCGGCCGAGGCGGACCGCACCTTTGACATGCTTATGGGCCCGGCCGTGCCCCCGCGGCGCAACTTCATCCAGCGCCACGCCAAAGAGGTGCGCAACCTGGACATCTGAGCGCGAGGTCCGACATGCTGCTGGCCCTGTGGAAAGCCCTGGCCGATTTTCTCTACCACCCGCCCACTTATCAGGTGGTGCAGGGGTGGCTGGCCCTGCTGGCCTTGTGGTGGGCCTACCAGGCCTGGCGCTGGCGGGAAACCTGGCGGGCCTGGTTCGTGCCCGCCGGCGGCCTGGTCCTCAGCCAGGCCGTGGGGCTGCTGCTGGCCGGGTGGCTGCTGGCCGGTAGCGGCCGCTACACCCCCTGGTGGATGTTGCGCGCGGTGCAGGTGGCCGGGGCCTATTTCCTGTTGTGGGCCTGGATGCACAGCCAGGAGGAAGCGCGCCGCGAAATGGAATGGTACCGCGGGGCCGCGGCCTTGCTCATGCTGGTCAGCCTGGCCGGTGCGCTGGTGCTGCATCCCTTGGGCCCTTCCCGTTGGCGCACATTGGAAACGATGTGGCTCATCGTCGGCGCGTTGGTATCGGCCGGGGGCTTCGCGGCCACCGCAGTCATGCGGCCCCAGGCCGCGCCGTGGCCCCTCACCCTGGCCGGGCTGTTCACCATAGGCTTTGTAGCCGATGGCGTGGCCCTGGGGCACTGGCGCGGCGCGGTGCGCCTGGCCGAACTGGCGGCCTACCCCCTGCTGTTGTGGTGGCCCGAGGTGTTTTCCTGGTGGCGAGACGAACGCCGCCAATGGCAAGAGCGCTTGCAGACCTTAGAGCGCCGCTGGCAGCAGACCCGGGCCCGTCTGGAAGAGGCCGAGGCCGAGCTGGCCTCCCGGCGGGCCGCGACCCTGGCCGGACGGGGCCCGCGCAACGCGGCCTGGTGCGCTCGCGGGGGCTACCCTTTTTGGCAGGCTTTTGCCGAGACTTTGCGCACGGTGCAGGCCTCGCTGGATAGCCTGGCCGGCGTGTGGCGCAGCCTTTCCCCCGCCCAGCGCGACGCGGTCCTGCGTTTGGAGGCCGTGGCCCATTTCCACCAACACGCGTTGAGCCTGGCCGCCCGGGGCGAACCCCCGGCCGACGACTGGATGCCCTGGGCCCACATCTGGAACCGGGTGTTGGAAGACTTGGGCATTTTTGCCCAAACCCGGGACCAAACCCTGATTTTGGCCCTGCCCGACGAGGTCTTCACCTGGCGGGCCCCCGAAACCCCGGCCTATCACGCCCTCTATTTCATCCTGGCCCGCGCGTTGTGGGTTTCCCCTCAGCATAGCGAGGTGCTGGTGCAGGGGCAAGTGGTGCAAATGGAACCCGGCGGCCTGGGCGTCATGGTCGAAGTGACGGACCGGGGCCCGGTGCTGTCGGAAGAGGAACAGGTGCACATCTTCTTCGCCACCGAAGACGAGGAGCCCATGGCCGATGGTAGCGATGATATGGGCACCAATCTGGGCCTGCGGCTGGCCCGGCGTCAGTTGCTGGCTGCCCAGGGTGCGCTGTGGATGACGCCCGCGCGTGACGGCCAGGGCAACACCGTCACGGCCCTCATCCCGACGCGCCGCGTGGGGGGCCCTGAGGCGGTCACGGTTCCCGAGACGAGCCATGAGGTGGCCGAAGCGTAGCCCGGCCCGCCTGGGGCTGTGGCTTGGGTTGTTGCTGTTGAGCGCGTGTGTGGGCCACAGCGGGGCCATGCCTGTGGCCGCGGCCCCGGCCGCGTATGGCGCTTGGGTCACCCCGCCGCCGGGTTCGGCCACGCCCACGCCCTTTCTACCCCTACGCCCCACGGGCACCTGGCTGCCCACGCCCACCTTCACCCCTACCCCTACGCCTACTCCAACCCCCACGCCGCTGCCCAGCATCGCCGAATTGTATGCCCCCCGGCTGAATGTACTCCTTCTGGGCTCGGACCAGCGCCCCTGGGAATGGGGCTTCCGCACCGACACCATCCTGCTGGTTTCCTACAACCCCCAAACCGGCGCCACGAGCCTCATCTCCTTCCCGCGTGATTTGTATGTGGAAATCCCCGGCGTGGGCTACAACCGCATCAACACGGCCATGTTCTACGGCGGCTTCGACGCCCTGGCCGCCACTTTGGAGCAAAATTTCGGCTTGCGCCCGCGTTATTATATCCTCATCAAGCGCGGGCAATTCAAGGCCATCGTCGATTTGCTGGGCGGGGTAGAAGTGCAGGTGGGGCGGCGCTATTGCGACTGGTACACCAACGGCCAATGGCTGTGCGTGGGCCCGGGTCCGGTGAGCATGGACGCGGATGTGGCCCTGTGGTATGTGCGGGCGCGCAAAAACTCCAACGACCTGGACCGCAATCGCCGGCAGCAGGAAATGCTACAGGCCCTGGCCCGGCGCTTGCTGAGCCTGGACGGGCTGCGCCGCGCGCCCGAGCTGTATGCCCAGCTGCGGGGCCTGGTGACCGAGACCAACATTGGTTTGGAACAGGTGCTCCAGTGGCTGCCCCAGCTGCAGCGGGCCGACCCAGACGCGGTGTATCGCTATACCATGAGGATGCACCAGCATGTGCATCCGTGGGTGACGCCGGGGGGCGCGCAGGTGCTGCTGCCCAACAAGGCCGCCATCGAGGCCCTGCTACGGGAGGCGGCTGAGCACTGAAGCCCTGCCAGAAGTCACCCTCCCCGACTGCTTTAATGCGTATAGTCACTCCATCCTCCATCCTCCATCCTCCATCCTCCATCCTCCATCCTCCATCCTCCAACTTCCAACCCCCAACCTCTTCCCTCATGGTATAATCTTCCCCAGCCGCTCCCTGCTGCATCCCCAGAGCCGAGGTGGGGCCATGTACGGTGACATCAAACTCTTCGCCGGTAGTTCGACCCCCGAACTGGCCGAACGCGTCGCCCGCTATCTGGGCATCCCCCTGGAAGGGGTGGACCTCATCGAATTCCCCAACGAAAACCTCTTCGCCCGCCTGCACCGCAGCGTGCGCGGGCAGGATGTCTACATCATCCAGACCACCTCCGCACCCGTGCACCGCAACCTGATGGAGTTGCTCATCTTGCTGCAAACCGTGCGGCTGGATTCCGCGGCCCGGGTCACCGCGGTCATCCCTTATCTGTGCTACGCCCGCTCCGACAAAAAGGACCAGCCCCGGGTACCCATCACCGCCCGCCTGGTGGCCGATATGATTCAGGTGGCCGGCGCGGACCGCTACATCACCTTCGACCTGCACGCGGGGCAAATCCAGGGCTTCTTCTCCATCCCCGGCGATGTGCTCACCGCCTTCCATTTGCTCATCGACTACACCCAACGCTTGGTGCCCCAGTTGCACCGCCCTGTGGTGGTCACCGCCGATTTGGGCTTTGCCAAAAAGGGCCGCAACTTCGCGGCCGCGCTGGGCCTGCCCATTGCCTTCGTCGAAAAACGCCGCGACCCCGACGGCAAGCAAACCCATGTCCTCAGCGTGGTGGGCGATGTGCAAGACCGGGATGTCATCCTCGTCGACGACGAGGTCGACACCGCGGGTTCCATGGTCAACGCCTATCACGCGGTCAAAAGCCACGGCGCGCGCGATGTCTACCTGGCCTTCGTCCATCCCGTGTTTTCCGACCCGGCCATCGACCGCCTCAGCAGCCTGGACTTCAAACGCATCATCACCACCGACACCGTGCCCATTCCGCCCCACAAGCGGGAGCGCCTGGGCGACCGCCTGGAAGTGCTCACCATCGCCGAAATGCTGGGCGAAGTCATCCGCCGGGTGCACGAAGGCCGCAGCGTAGGCGCGCTGTTCAACGAATAAACCCTTTCGTATTCGCTCCGGGCCCCTGGCCGTTTCCTGCGCTTGTAGGGAGGTGCACCATGGCGCAGCAGCCCGAACAACCCCCCGTGCCCGAAGAAGTGTTGCCCGCCGAGGCTTTGCCCCCCGACGAGGACTGGCCTCCCGCCAACCCCGCGCCCGCGGCCGTCGAACCACCGACGGATGAGGCCCAGGGCCCTTCCCCTGCCCGCTGGCTGTGGCAGGGCAAAATCGGCCCCGCGTTTTGGACCGTGGGCGCGCTGCTCTCCGTCGTTCTCAATATCGTCTTGATTGTGGCCTTGTTGCTCGTGGCCCGAGAACTGTTCGCCCTCAAAGCCCTGGTGCGGAACCAGGTGCTGGGCGGCTTGGCCGAAAACTTCCGCAAGATGGACCAGGCCGTCATCCGCACCGAGGTGGTGGTCAACGACATCATCCCCGTCAACTTCGAGCTGCCCGTGCAATTCGACCTGCCCGTGGAAACCACCACCACCGTGCGCCTGAGCGCAGACACCTTCATCCAGGGCGCGCGCGTCGATTTGCGCACCGGCGGCCTCATCATCCAAGACGCACCGGCCGACATCATCCTCCCCGCGGGCACCGAATTGCCCATTCACCTGTCCATCGTCGTGCCCGTTGACACCATCGTGCCCGTCGACACCCGCATCCCCATCTCTCTCAAAGTGCCGGTGGCCATTCCCCTCAGCGAAACCGAGCTGCACGAGCCTTTCGTGGGCCTGCAACAGGTGGTGGAACCCTACCTGAACCTGCTGGACCAAACCCCCAACTCGTGGGAAGAGGCCCTATGCGGCGACCAGGGCCAGGGGCTTTTGTGCTTTCTGGCGCCGTGGTTGAGCGGTGGCCGTTGAGGTTTGGGGGAAAGGCTCCGCGAAAGACCGGCCGCACGCTGCGAGGAACCCATGCCCGAACTGCCCGAAGTGGAAACCATTGCCCGCGCCCTGCGCGAAGGCGGCCGGGGCGCGGGGCCCATTGTGCACGCGCGGGTGCGCAGCGCGTGCGTGCTCTGGCCGCCCACCGTGGCCGAACCCGGCCCCCGTGCCTTCGAGCGCCTGGCCCAGGGGCGGGTCATCACCGGCGTGGCGCGGCGGGGGAAATATCTGCTCCTGCACCTGGATGCCGGCTGGACCGCGCTGGTGCACCTGCGCATGAGCGGCGACCTGCAGGTGCTGCCCACCGAGGCCATGCTGCCCCGCCACACCCGCCTGTATTGGGACCTGGACGATGGCCGCCGCTTGGTTTTCGATGACCCGCGCAAATTTGGCCGCTGGTGGCTCACCCAAAACCCGCAAAGCATTCTGGCCCCCCTGGGCCCCGAACCCCTGGCCCCCGACTTCACCCCCCAGGCCCTGGCCCAACGCCTGCGCGGTCGGCGGGCCCGGCTCAAGGCCCTGCTGCTCGACCAGCGCGTCATCGCCGGCATCGGCAACATCTACGCCGACGAAGCCTTGCACCGGGCCGGGCTTCACCCCCTGCGCCCGGCCAACACCCTAAGCCCCGACGAAATCGCAGCCCTGTGGCAGGCCCTGCGCCAGGTGCTGCAGGAAGGCATCGCCCGCAACGGCGCGAGCATCGACTGGATGTACCGGGGCGGCGAATTCCAAAACGAGTTTCGCGTCTATGGCCGGGCCGGGCAACTTTGTTATACTTGTGGTACGCCCATTCAACGGGTGCGGGTGGCCCAACGCAGCACCCACTTTTGTCCGCGCTGTCAACCCTGGCCCTCGGAGTAAACCCCGTGCTGGGATGGTTCTTGGCCGTGCTGTTCTTCTTCGTCCTGGGCCTGGCCTTAGGCGCCGCGGTGGCCTGGTGGTACGCACGCCAGGAGGCCGAAACGCCGGCCACAGCGTCGGACGCCCCCGAGGTCATTCCGCCCCAGGGCCTTTATGTGCGCTGGGAACCCGACGCAGAGCACCAGGTGCGGGTGTTCTTCCAGGGCAAGGCTTACAAACGCTCGTGGGACCTGCCCGACAAGGCGCGCTATGAGTTTCAGCGCTATCTGCATCGCCTCATTCAGTGGTTCGACGAACCGGGCAGCGGTAGCGCGCCGGCCACGGATTCCGAACGACCGCGCTCGCGGGCCAAGACCGCGCAGCTTTCCACCGCCGCGGTGGTGAGCATGTATGAGGAAATCGACGCGGTGCTGCAGCAGTTGCTCATCCAGCGCGGGCTGCCGCACAAAGTTTCCCTGCGCTACGCGGCCGATGTCATGCAGCTCTTCATCCATGTGGATGCCGAGCGTTACGCGCATGTGGACGACATCCCCAATCCCGAAATCCGGGCCCTGATTCGCGAGGCGGCCCGGTTGTGGGAACAACGCCGTTGAACGCCAACATGCTGACCGCTTTCGTCGGGGGGGACCCCGCCACCAAAGCCCTCTTGCTCACCGCGTTGCTGGTGGCCTTGTTGCTCAGCGGCCGCTTGCGGGCCGAAGTGGTGGGCCTGCTGACCCTGGTCGCGGTGGTGGCGTGGGGGTTGCTTTCGCCCGCGGATGCGCTGCAGGGCTTTTCGTCGCCCGCGGTGGTGGCCCTCATCTTCATCTTCATTCTGGCCCAAAGCCTCGAGGCCTCGGGCGTGGCCGATGCCCTGGCCGCGCGGCTGGAGCGCATGACCGGCGCGAACGAAACCCGGGCCCTGCTGGTGGTCATGGCCGCCACCGCGCTGCTTTCCCTGTTCATGAACACCGCAGCCGCGGCCGCGGTGGTGCTGCCCTCGGCCTTAGAGCTGGCCCGCCGGCAAAAGTTTTCCCCCGCGCGCTTGCTGCTGCCTTTGGCCTATGCCGCGCTGCTGGGCGGCATGGCCACCCTGCTCACCACGGCCAACCTGGTGGTCAGCGCCGCGCTCGAAAGCCATGGCTATCGGCCCTTTGGCGTGCTCGATTTTCTGCCTTTGGGCGTGCCGGCCACTTTGGTGGGCATGGCCTACATGGCCGTGTGGGGGCGGCGGCTGCTCCCCGCGCGGCCGGCCCACGCGGAGCCTTTCCCCCAGCAAAAGGCCCTGGCCGAAGTGCTGCAGGCCTATGACTTGCAACACGGTGTGCATGTGCTGGAAGTGGGGCCCAACTCGCCCCTCATTGGCCGCTCGCCCAAGCGGCCCCACCTGGCCCGGGAGCTGGGCCTGACGCCCGTAGGCGTCAAGCGTTTGGGCCAGTGGCGTTTCATGCCCGAGCTCACGGCGCGCGATTTGCCCTTGCGGGCCGGCGACATTTTGGTGGTGGTGGGCCGGGAAGACCCCCAGCGTTGGGCCGCCTATGACCTGCGACCCACCACGGACCCCGATGTGTGGGTGGCGCTGCAAAATCAAGAAGGCCTGGCCGAAGTAGCCCTGCACCCCCGGGGCCAGGCCGCGGGGCAAACGCCGCAGGCTCTGCGCTTGCGGGAACGCTACGGCGCGCTGGTGCTGGCCGTGTGGCGCGAAGGCCGCTCGCTGCACCACGGCCTGCATCGTCTGCCTTTGCGCATGGGCGATGTGCTGTTGCTGTTGGGCCCCGCGGCGCGGCTGGCCCTGCTGGAGCACGACCCCAACTGGCTGCTGCTGCGCCACCCCCGCCCGCGGCGGCCTCAACGGCCCTGGCATCCCTGGGTCGCGGCGGGGGCCATGGCCCTCACCCTGGCTCTGACCGCGCTGCAGGTTTTCCCCCTGCCGGTGGCGGCCATCGTGGGCGCGTCGGTGGTGCTGGGTTTGGGCATCGTGCAGCCCGAAGACGCCTACCGCGCGGTGCCCTGGCGGGCCATCCTGCTCATCGCCGGGGTCTTCCCCCTGAGCCTGGCCCTCACCCGCACGGGCGCGGCCGCGCGGCTGGTGCAGGCCATTTTCTCGCCGTTGCACCATGCCCCCCCGCGGCTCTTTGGCGCGCTCATGCTGCTGCTTTCGGCCGGGCTGGCGCAGGTCATGAGCGGCCAGGTGGCGGCCTTAGTGCTGGCGCCTCTGGCCATCTCCCTGGCCGAATCTCGGGGCCTGAGCGTGCGGGGGCTGAGCATGGCCGTGGCCTTGGGCGCGTCCATGGCCTTCGTGCTGCCCACAGGGCACGCGGTCAACCTGCTGGTGCTGGGCCCCGGGCACTACCGCCCCCGGGATTATGTGCGCCTGGGCCTCCCCCTGCTGTTGTTGCTGGTGCCCGTGCTCACCTGGTTGCTTCCGGGGCTGTAATCAGCGCGGGCGGCCAAACAGCGCGGTCACATACCACACGCCTTCGGCCGCGTCGTACATGTAGCCCACACCGATGTGCACGGCCTCGGGGGCCAGCATATTGGCCCGGTGCCCGCTGCTGTTGAGCCAGCCATCCACCACCGTGGCCGGGGTGAGCCCCCAGCCCATGAACAGGTTCTCGGCAATCCAGCTCCACGCATAGCCGTAACGGCTGGCCCGGTCCCAGGGCTGCGAGCCGTCGGAACCCGTGTGCGAGAAGAAGTCGTTGCAAATCATGTCGCGCGTGTGGGCCCGGGCTGCGGCTTGCAGCGCGGCGTTGACCTGCAGGGGCGGCAGGCCGTTGTCTTGCCGGGCCTGATTGATGCGCTGCACCACCTCGTTTTCGTAGCCGGCGTTGGGGGCCGGGTCGCACACCGCGGGGGTGGGGCTGGGGGGAACCGGCGTGGGCGACGGCGGTTGGGGTGTGGCCGTGGGC
>JALSPJ010000106.1 GCA_026985995.1 Anaerolineales bacterium | reverse complement strand
CCACCCCCAGGCCACGGCCAGGGCCCTCACCCCCGAAGGCTGGCTGCGCACCGGCGACGCGGGGTATGTGGACCAGGAGGGGCACTTGTGGGTGCTGGCCCGCCGGGAGGACCTGATTGTGACCGGCGGCGAAAATGTCGCGCCGCAAGAGGTGGAAGATGTGCTGCGGGCCCACCCCGCGGTGGCCGACGCGGCCGTGGTGGGCCTGCCCGATGCGGAATGGGGCCAGGTGGTGGCCGCGGCCGTGGTGCTCAAGCCGGGGCAGCAGGTGACCGTCAAGGCGCTGCAGCAGCATTGCCGCGCGCGCCTGGCGGGCTACAAAGTGCCCCGGCGGGTGGCTTTCGTGGCCGGGCTGCCGCGCACGGCCAGCGGCAAAGTGCGCCGGGCCGCGGTGCGCGCCGCGTGGCCCACTCCGGAGGATGACGCTTAGTCCCCATCGCAGCCCTCGCATGCCACCCCCAGCGCCTCGGGGAAGGCGCACACCGCGCGCGCGACTTCGGGCTCCAGCGTGATGCTGGTGAAAAAGTCTTCGGCTTTGACCAGCATCTTGCACAAAATCGTGGCTTCTTCTTCGTCCTTCAAATCGAACAGGGGGCTCAAATGCCGCCGCACCCAGGGCCGCGCGCCGGGGTATTCCACCACAATCATGGCCAGCAACCCCAAGAGCCAAAAAGTGCCTTCGCACTCGGAGAGCACATCTTCCAGACCCGGAATGGGGGTGCGAATGTGCTCGGCGTTCTCCGGAACACAGCGCGCGTATTCCCGCAGCTTGTTCACCAAATGGAGCAGCGCGTCCCACTGCTTTTGCTGCAAGGCCCGCAGCCCCAGCACGAAGAGCGCCCGGGCCTCGAAGTGGTTCTCCTCGGGGTTGTCGTTGGTGGAGAAAATCTTCAGAAACTCGCCGAGCAGCGAAAAGGCGTCTTCGCGGTCCAGGATGGCATACCCCAGGCGGGTAATGTGGGGCAACAAGGGCGATTCGGTATTCAGGGCCTGCGACGCCGCTTCTGCGGGGTGTTCGCGTTCGTGAACCAGGCGAACCCAACGGCGGAACAGGGTTCGAAACACCTGAATGGCTTTGGAAAAGGCCTCCCGGTCCGAGGCTTCTAAGGGCCACAAGGTTTGGGAGGTGGCTTCGGCCATTTGCACCATGGGCGCGTTGACCCCGTGGGTGTAGACCGGAATGTGTTTCGCCAACTGCTCCAAGGCCTGCAACACCAGGGCGGTTTCCTGGGGTGTTTGCGTGTTGGCGCCCAAGCGGCCCAAATCGCGCAGCGCGTTGGCCTTCCAGGATTCCAGGACATGGGGATAAAGCATCTGCACCCATTTCCATGAGAAAAACGGCACAGCCAACCGCGCCATCACTTTGTTCCACCCACCCCGCAATGGCTCGTCCCGAAAACGGTCTTTTTTCTTTTTCTTCTTCTCCTCTTTTTCTCTTTTTGAAGAATAGAGATAATGCGCAATCCAGTAAATGCGATGGGCCACCTGGGGGAATGAAGTCATATAGACCTGATACCACAGGCGGGCTACCAACAGGAGTCCGAGGACCAGCGAAACATAAAAGCAATTCGTTGGGGCCCACCCCAGCCAGTCGCAAAGGAGAGTACTATACGGCCAATCGGCAGCCAGAAAGATATGCCACAAGACAATGAGGCCCAACACTACTGGCCCCGCGGTGAGGGTGTCCCACCGGCGCATGAAGATGAATACCACGGTAAGGACAGCCAAGATCAACACGAACCAAAACGCTCGTTGGTAAAACACCCGTTGTTCGGGCGGGCCAAAGTACCACAATAACGCGGTGACCAGCAACCCCAGCACAAGAAGCGCTTTGCCGACCCAGCGCCAGCGCTTGGAGAAGGGCGGCCGCGCGGAGAGCAACACCCGCCAGGAATAGCGCCGCCGCAGCTCGCGCATCCAGGCCGGGCGCTGCAGAAAGACCGACGGCAACCCGCCGCCGATGACCAGGACCTCGATGCTGAACTCCAACAACGAACGGACCTGCGCAGAGATGGGAACATCCATCGGAGACCCTCCTCCGGCTACGCGCCCATCGCCGCAGCCCAGCCTTCCAGGTCTCGAATGAGCTGCAACAGCGCGGTGCGCGGGAGCCCCGCATGTTTGGGCACGATGAGCCGCTTTTCCCATTCCGGGCGCTGCTCGGGCCCAAGGCCCAGGAGCTCGACCAGATTGTCGCGGCGATGGTCGGTGTAGATGGAAAGGATGCCGATGGGTTTGCTTTGATAAATGCGCCGCATCTGCTTCAGCAAGAGTTCCAACGCATCATAATTTTCTGCGTGGGTGAAGAAATCGCCGCGCACCCAACGGCCCGTGCGCAAAAACGACAAAAGCTCCAGGCCCAACATGGCCGGTTCTTCGCCCCGGCGTTCGTAGCGCTTGTAGAAAGCAGCGAAAATGTCCCACTCGCCCGGGGGCAAATCCAAATCGAAAATCAGCAAATCGAACTCCCCGTGCGTTTTGGGGTCGGCCAGCAAAGCCACGGCCTCGGTCGCGTCGTGGGCCACTTCCAAATCATAGTGTCCGTCCAGCAGCACCGGCGGCACCAAGAAGGCCAGCTCCAGTTGGGTTTTGTCTTCAATCCACAAGACGCGTGTACGACGGGGCATGAAGCACCTCCCTTCAGGCATCTCGCCGCGGCAAACGCACCCGCGCCACGGTCAGATGGGGAATTTCCTGGCGTTGCCGGTCTTCGAGCGCGTGGTCGTCTTCCACCGCGGAGGCCGGGCGGCTCTCTAAGGTCACCTCACCGCCATGGAGCTCGAAAACCCGCCGGGCGTCGTACAGGCCAATGCCCGTACCCACCCGGCTGCGGTCCTGCGACAGGCGGCCGCGATAGCCGAACTGAAAGATGCTGCCGCTCTCGATTTCGTCGGGCGCGATGGCCACGCCATAGTTTTCGATTTCCACCTGCCAGAACTCGCCGGCCGCCCGCACCCGCACCCCAACCCAGGTGCCGCGAGCCCGCTGCCAGCTGTATTTGACCGCGTTGTGCAGCAGGTGCGAAAAGGCCCGCTGCAGGGCCCGCTCGTTGCCCTGCACCCAGGCCTCCGCGGGCCAGGCGCCATAACGCCGCCAGGTCACCCCTCGCTGGCGGGCAAATTCGTCCAACGCCAACATGCTGGATTCCAGCACATGCACCAAATCGACTTTTTGGGTGGTGGTGCCGCG
>JALSPJ010000105.1 GCA_026985995.1 Anaerolineales bacterium | reverse complement strand
AGGCGTCCGCGTGGATGGAGACCAGGGCCGGGCCCCGAAAGCCGTGCAGGCGGGGGTCGAATTCGTCCAGCACCACCGCGTCGTAGCCTAAGGCCCGCAGCCGGGCCTGCACCAACAGCGCGATGTTGCGGTTGACCTCGGCCTCGGTGGTGCCGTCGGGGCACACCGCGCCGGGGTCGCCTTCGGCGCCCGAGTGCCCGGCCACGATGCCAATGGCGCCGGGCGGGGGTGGGGCCCAGGTGGGCGCGCTCTGCAGCGCCGCGAGCTGTTCGGGCGCCAGCTCGGGCGGGTTGAGCCAGGCCTGGCCCCAGGCGGCCCACTGCCGCGGGCTCCAGGTGACCAGCAGCGTGGCCAACACCAGGGCCGGCAGGGCCACCCGGCCCAGCCAATGCCATAGGGCCCGGCCCCCAGGCCCGGCGTGCGCAGCAGGGTGCGTTCCGTTCATACCGTCGTCTTCGGCCTCGTCGTGGGGTGGCATAGAATTATTGTAGCATATCCGCGCCGCGTGCCTTGTTGGTATAATTCCCCCGGCCGCACCATGGCGGCCCGCATTTTTTCGTTGAGGAGGCCCCGTATGCCTGCAGATGGTCCCGCGCGCGTGCGTTTCGCGCCTTCCCCCACGGGATGGCTGCACATCGGCGGCGCGCGCGCCGCGCTCTACAACTTCCTGGTCGCCCGTCAAACCGGCGGGCAGTTCATTCTGCGCATCGAAGATACGGACCGCAAGCGCTTTCAGCCCCAGGCCGAGCAGGATTTCATGGACGGGCTGCGTTGGCTGGGCCTGGAGTGGGACGAAGGCCCCGACAAAGGCGGCCCTTACGGCCCTTACCGGCAGACCGAACGCGCGCATCTGTACCGCCAATACGCGGAGCAGCTGGTGGAACAGGGCCACGCGTATTACTGCTTCTGCTCGCCCGAACGCCTGGCCAAACTGCGGGAGGAACAGCGGCGCAAGAAACTGCCCCCCCGCTACGACGGCCATTGCCGCCACATTCCCCCCGAAGAGGCCAAACGCCGCGTCGAAGCCGGGGAGCCCCATGTCATCCGCTTCAAGACCCCGCGTGAAGGCAGCATTACCGTGCACGACCTCATTCGGGGCGACATCACCGTGGCCAACAAAGACATCGACGACTACATCTTGCTCAAGTCCGACGGCCTGCCTACTTACCACTTAGCCGTGGTGGTCGACGACCATTTGATGCGCATCACCCATGTGCTGCGGGGCGCGGAGTGGCTGGGCACTTTCCCCCTGCACGGGCACCTCTACCGGGCCTTTGGCTGGCCCGAGCCCGTGTGGGTGCACCTTTCCACCTTCCTCAAGCCCAGCGGCAAGGGCAAAATCAGCAAGCGCGACGCGGATGTGTTCCGCAAAGGGCACAAGTCGGTGCTCATCCGCGATTTGCGGGCCTTCGGCTACCTGCCCGAGGCGGTCAACAACTGGATGGCCCTCATGGGCTGGAGCTACGACGACCGTACCGAGTTCTTCACCTTGGACGACCTCATCGCCAAGTTCAGCCTCGAACGGCTCAAGCCCTCCCCCGCGGCCGTGAATTTCAAAAAGCTCGACCACTTCCAGGGCCTGCATGTGCGGGCTTTGGAACCCGGGGACCTGGCCCGCCGGTTGGTGCCCTTCTTCCACCGGGCCGGCTACCCCCAGGTGACCGCGGCGGACCTGCTGCCCATCGTGCCCCTCATCCAGACCCGCATCACCACTTTGGACGAGGCGCCCCAGATGGCCGGCTTTTTCTTCCGGCCCCAGGTGAGCCCCAAGCCCGAGGAGCTGGTGCCCAAGGGCCTCACCCCGGCCCAGGCCTTAGAGGTGGCCCGGCGGGCCCTGGCGGTGCTGGAAGCCCTGCCCGATGTGCGGGCCGAAACCACCGAGCCCCCGCTGCGCGCGCTGGTGGAAGAGCTGGGCCTGCACGCCCGGCAGGTGTTCGGCCTCATTCGGGTGGCCGTGACCGGGCAGCGGGTGAGCCCGCCCCTGTTCGAGAGCATGGAAATTTTGGGCCGCGAGACCGTGCTGCAGCGCATGCGCCAGGCCGTGACCCTGTTGGAAACCCTGGCGCAGCAGGAAGCCGCGGCGTAGGCCATGCATCCGGCCTGGTGGTTGCTGGCCCCCTTGCTGGGCTATTTGCTGGGTTCGCTGCCGTGGGCCGTGTGGCTGGTGCGCGGCCTCACGGGCGAAGATGTGCGCGCCTTTGGCTCGGGCCACGCGGGGGCCACCAATGTGTTTCGTCGCTTAGGGCTGGGCTGGGCCCTGCTGGTGCTGGCCCTCGATGCCGGAAAGGGCTTCGCGGCCGTGGCCCTGGCGCGGCACCTGGCTGCGCCGCCGGCGTTGCTGGGCCTCACCGCGGCCGCGGCCGTGGCCGGGCACAACTGGCCCTGGTTCGCCCATTTCCGCGGGGGCATGGGCAACGCGGTCACTTTGGGCGCGCTGCTGGCTGTGGGGTGGGAACCGGCGTTGGCCGGGGTGGGCTGGTTGGCGCTGTGGGCCCTGGTGTGGCGACACGCGGCCCGGGGCACCCTCACCGCGGCCGCAACCGGGTGGCTGCTGTTTTGGGCGTTGGGGTTCCCGGCCGAAGCCCTGGCCGTGGCCTTAGGCGTGGGCCCTGTGCTGGCCGTGCGCTTCGCCGCGGATTGGTCGCGGCGCTATCGGGAATTCTGGCTCGACCGGCCCTCGCCGTCTGGGGAACCGACCCCGCGACCGCGCCGGCCGCGTGTTCTCCGGGCACTCTGGTCGGCCTGGGTTGCCGAAGCCGGCGCTGTGGCCCTGCTGCTCGCGGCCGGGCTGCGCCTGTTGCGTTCTTACCCGCAGGTTTTCGACATCGGCCTGTTCGACGAAACCCGCTACCTGCTCCAGGGCCTGCGCCTGACCGGCCTGGACGCGCTGCCGGGGCTTTACCGCGGGCCGTTGTACGCGCTGTGGTACGCGCTGTTGGCCCGCTGGGAACCCGACCCGGTGGCCCTGTATGACCTCAACGAGCGGGCGCTGATGCTGGCCCTGCCCGTGGCGCTGTACGCGGCGCTGCGGGCCCTGGGCCGTAGCCGTGGGGTGGCGTGGGCCCTGGCCTGGGCCTTTTTGCTCAGCGACGCCAACCTGATACCCTGGCCCCGGGTGAGCGCGTTCGCCTGGACCCTGCTGCTGGCCGCGACCGCGACCGCACTGGCTGCGCGGCGGCCCTGGCTGGCCCGGGGCGTG
>JALSPJ010000104.1 GCA_026985995.1 Anaerolineales bacterium | reverse complement strand
GGTGCTTTCTGGGAAGTTGGTGGTTGGTGGTTAGAGGTTGGTAGTTAGAGGTTGGTGGTTGGAAGTTGGCGGGTGGCGCGTTTTGGACTGCGGTACGCTCGCACCGCTTTGGTTCCCGGAGCCCTGGCTCCGCGGTTGGCTCACACGGGGGCACGGAGAACACGGAGGGGGTGGTTGGAAGTTGGCGGGTGGCGCGCATTGCTCCCTGCCGTTTTTCTTCCGTGTTTATCCGTGTTTTTCCGTGGTTTTTTTCACTTTATCCGCGTTCATCCGCGGTTTCATTCCTCCGGGCGACCAGCCGGTCGCCCCTACCGGGCTCCCTACTCCCTGCTATTTTTTCTTCCGTGTTTATCCGTGTTTTTCCGTGGTTTTTTCACTTTATCCGCGTTTATCCGCGTTCATCCGCGGTTTCATTCCTCCTCCCTGCTCCTCTCGGCTGTCATTCGGCTTTCCCCTGAGGAAGCTCCAAATCCCTGGTCTTGCGAGGCGGGGGAGCGGGTGGCGCCCTGAGGCAATGGTATAATGAGCGCGCCCGCTGCCGCGCGCGGCGGCGTGGGAACGGTGGTTCGTCGGACGCAAAGGCACGCGTGCATGAAAGGTAGCCCTCCGGCCAAAGCTTTGGTGTTGTGGGTGGAAAGCACCCGCCGGCGCACTGAGCCCTGGGCCCAGGCCGTGGCCCGGCGTGATTTTCGCGTGCTGGTGGTGCGCACCGGTCGCGAAGGGGTGGAGCAGCTGTCGCAGGCCTATCCCGACATCACGGTCATCAACGCGCTGTCGTTCAATTCTTCAGGTCGGCGGCTGAGCCGGCTGCTGCGTCAGCACGCGCCCCAATTGCCTCAGCTGCTGCTCACCGACAAGGTGCTGCCGCCCAGCGCCCTGGCCGCGGATGTGGTGCTCACGCCGCCGTTCACCGCGCGCAAAATCGTCAACCGGCTGCGGCGTTTGCTGGCCCTGGCCGAAAGCCGACGCTGCCTTGAGATAGGCCCCTTGCGCCTGGACCTGGACAACCGCCGGCTGTACCTCGACGGCCGGGAGCACGACCTCACTCCCCGGCTGGCCCGCTTGCTGCGGGTGCTCATGGAAAACGCCGGCTATGTGGTCCCCCGGGAAGTGCTCTTTCGCAAGGTGTGGCAAACCGAATACACCGAAGACACCCGCACTTTGGATGTGCACATCAGCTGGCTGCGGCGGGTGCTGGAAGCCGACCCGCGTCGGCCCCGTTGGTTGCGTACGGTGCGCGGTCGTGGGTACATTCTGGATGTGTACGAGGGCCAGGATAAGCCCCCGCGCGTGCGGCCGTGCGACGGTAGCGATGCGTTCGATACCATTCCCATTGTCGAGTGAAGGCCATGCAATATCTTTGGGCACCGTGGCGTATGGACTACATCCAGGGCAATGCCGGGCGTCCGCCCGATGGTGAATGCGTGTTTTGCTGGGCCGCGCGGCACACGCCCGACGGCCCTGAAAACCTGGTGGTCTATCGTGGTCATTACAATTACATTATCCTCAATCGCTTTCCGTACACCGGCGGCCACCTGATGGTGGTGCCCTATGCCCACGAGGCCGATTTGGCCGCGCTGCCCCCGGCCACCCGGGCCGAAATGATGGACCTGGCGGCCCGGGCCGTGGAAATTTTGCGCGCCGAATATCACCCGCAGGGCTTCAATTTGGGCATGAATTTGGGCCGCATCGCCGGTGCGGGCATTGCCGAGCATGTGCATTTGCATGTGGTGCCCCGTTGGGCCGGCGATACCAACTTCATGACCACTGTGGGCCAGGCCCGGGTATTGCCCGAGGCCTTAGAGAAAACTTACGCCCGCCTGAAGGCCGCGTGGCAACGCGGGCAGGCGCGGGACGCTTCTGTCGGTTCCCCTAACCCACCTCAAACCACCTCTTGAGGTGCCCTTCTGCAAGGAGGCAACCTATGACGACCCCGGTTATTCTCAGCGCCGTGCGCACCCCCATGGGCCGTTTTCGGGGCGCGCTGAGCCCCCTGCGCGCGCCGCAGCTGGGCGCGGTGGCCATTCGGGCCGCGGTGGAGCGGGCTGGCATTCCCGACCCCGCGCACATTGAGGAAGTGGTCATGGGCCAGGTGGTCACCGCGGGCGAGGGCCAAAACCCGGCCCGGCAGGCCAGCATCTTCGCCGGGCTGCCCCCCACCCTGGGCGCGTTTACCGTCAACAAGGTGTGCGGCTCGGGCCTCAAGGCCGTAATGCTGGCCGCCCAGGCCGTCAAGGCCGGCGATGCGCAGGTCATGGTGGCCGGTGGCATGGAAAGCATGAGCCGTCCGCCGTTTTTGGTCTATGGCCGCATGGGCGAGCTGCGTTTTGGCAGCACCAAGCTGGTGGACGCGCTGCAATATGATGGCCTGTGGTGCCCCTTCGAGGATTGGGCCATGGGCGACGCGGCCGAATTCATCGCCGAGCAGTTCGGCATCACCCGAGAGGAGATGGACCGCTTCGCCTACGAAAGCCACATGAAGGCCATCAAGGCCATGGACGAGGGTAAGTTCGACGCGGAAATTGTGCCTGTGGAAGTGCCCGGCCGCAAGGGCCAGGTCACGGTGGTGGACAAGGACGAAACCCCGCGGCGGGATACTTCGCTGGAAAAGCTGGCCAAATTGCGGCCCGCGTTCCGCAAGGACGGCAAGGTGACTGCCGGCAACGCGCCCAGCCTCAACGATGGCGCCAGCGCGGTGGTGGTGGCTTCCCTCGCGTACGCGGAGCGCATTGGGGCCCGGCCTCTGGCTCGCATCGTGGGCTACACTTACGCGGCCGTGGAACCCAAGTGGATTTTCGACGCGCCGGCCAAGGCCATGCCCAAGTTGCTGGACAAGGTGGGCTGGACCCTGGACGATGTGGACCTCATCGAGCTCAACGAGGCGTTTGCCGCCCAGGTATTGGCCAACGGCAAGGCGCTGGCGCCTCTGGGCTGGGATTGGTCCAAGGTGAATGTGCACGGCGGGGCCATCGCGCTGGGGCACCCCATTGGGGCCAGTGGCGCGCGGGTGCTCACCACGCTGGTGCACGCGCTGCGCACCTATGGCCTGCGGCGGGGCATTGCCGCGCTGTGCCTGGGCGGCGGCGAGGCCGTGGCCATGGCCGTGGAGCGCATGGACTGACGCGGTGGAACTGCGGGGGCACGGCCACACCCTCGGGCGCGTGGCCGTGTCCCCCTTTTTTGCTCAAGTTGGAAGTTGGGGGGGAGCGGTTGGTG
>JALSPJ010000103.1 GCA_026985995.1 Anaerolineales bacterium | reverse complement strand
CGCGGGCCCAACGACGCGGTGCGCGCGGCCGCGTTGCAGGCCCTGGCGTCGCCCACGGCCCAGGCCTTTTATGCCCGCTGGCGCCCTACCCCGCCCGAGCTGCGCCAATGGCTCTACCGGGAGCTGGAAACCTGGGTAGCCGACGGGCTGCTCACCCCGGAGCAGGCCGCGGTGCTGCGCGCGCGCTACGCGACGGCGCCTCGCCGCCCGGTTCCCCCAAAACCCGCGGCCGAGGCCCCACGCCGGGCATCGCCGTGGGCGCTGCACATTGCCCTGTATTTGGGCGCGTTCTTCACCGTGGCCGCGGCCCTGCTTTTGGCTTCCCTGAGCCAAACCTGGCGTCTGCCCATTTTGCTGGCCGCCACGGGCTTCTTCGCCCTGGCCGCGGGCGGAGTTTATCGCCTCACGCCCACGGGCGGCCGGGTGCTGGCCTTAGTGGCTGCCGGCTTCCTGTGGGCCGACGCCGCGGTGCTGGGCAACCTGCTGGCCCCTCGCCTGGGGGACCCCGACCTGCATTTCTATTGGGCCGCGGCCGGCATGTTGATAGCCGTGCTGTGGCTTTTGGCCGGCGCGGCCTTGCGCTCCACCGCGCTCACCTTAGCGGCCTGGCCCATGCTGGCCTACGGCCTGTTGCGCTTAGGCACGGGCCTCGACGAGGCCTGGGACGCGTTTCGCCTGCGGCCCTCCATGCTCAGCCCCGTGTGGGCCGGGTTGCTTCTGGCCGCGGTTGGCTGGTCCTGGCTCATGCGGAACCGGCTGCCGCGCGGCCACCGCTGGTTGTGGGCCGCGAGCCACTTAGTGGCCCTGCTGGTGGGCTTTTGGACCGCCTTCTTCGGCCTGGTGGATGTAGCCGACGGCTTCGAGACCTGGGCCTGGCTGGGCGGGTGGAGCGCGTATCTCTTGCTGCTGGCCTTCTATGGGCTGGCCCGCCGGCTCATTCGCCCCCTGCCGTGGGTGGAAGCCTGGGCCGTGCCCCTCACGGTGCTGGCCATGGCGTTCACCTGGACCTTCCCCTGGGACCACGACCAGGCCCGAGGCTGGGCGCTGCTGGGCTGGGCCGTGCTGAGCGCGCTTCTGGCCGAACTCGCGCACCGGTATGCGCGCGCCATGGCCCGGGCCTGGCGGGTGGGGCTGGAGCTGGTGGCCGGGGTGCTGTTTGCGTTTGCCGGGCTGTGGTGGGGGTTGGATATCCCCGGGCAGGTGCGCGTTTGGGCCGCGCTGGCCTGGGGGCTGGGCGCGCTGTGGGGTTGGTGGCGGGGCTGGCGGAGCGAACGGCTCGCGCCGACGCTGTTCGCCGCGGGGCTCACCCCCCTGGCCTATGGCTGGGCCCTGCGCTATGGCTGGCCTGGCACCGCATCCCTCTACTGGCCAGGCTGGTTCTTCCCCCTGGTGGTGGGGCTGGCCGTGCTGGACCTGACGGCCCGCGCCCGCGGCCTCCGGGTGGTGCGTTGGGCAGCCCGGGGAACCGCGACGCTGCTGGCCCTGGCCCTGGCCGCGATGGCGCTGGCGCCCGACCGGGGGGCCTATGGCCTGCGGGATGCTGCCGTGCTGGCCGGGCTGGTGGCGGTGCTGGCCGGATACGCCTGGCTGTTGCGCCGACCCTGGCTGTGGGGCGGGGTGGCCTTCGCGGTGCTGGCCCCCTGGGGGGTGTTCATCGCCGCGCTGGATGCCTACCACCCCGCGGTGCTGGCCGCGTGGCCCACCTTGGCCGCGCTCGCGGCCTGGGCCCTGGAACGAAGGCGACGAAGCCCGGCCCACCGGGCCTGGGGCTGGGGCGCGCTGGCTGCGGCCTGGCTGGTGGCCCCGCTCACCGTCTTCTACCCCGACGGCTGGAGTGTGCTGGCCCTGGCCGTGGTCGCCACCCTCACCGGCGCTTCGGCCTGGCAGTGGCGCGACTGGGCCCTGGTGTTGCCCACGGGGATGCTGTATTTTTGGGCCTATGCCTGGACCCTGAACCTGCTGGAGGTGCGCCAGCCCCAGTTTTACACCGTGCCCGCGGCCCTGTTGGGCCTGCTGTTGCACTTCCTCTATCGCCGCGGGGGGCACAAACTGGCTGCCACCCTCATCGCCACCCTGGCCCAGCTGGTGCTCTTCACCACCACTTACGGCCAAATGCTGGCCCACCGCAGCGGCTGGTATTTCGCCATGCTCTTCTTGCAGGCCCTGGTGGTGTTGGGGTATGGCGTGTGGACCAACGAAGCAGCCCTGATTTGGGTGCCCATCGGGTTCGCGGTGCTGGCCACTGCGAGCATGGTGCTCATGCAGTTCCAGGGGCTGGGGGTGCTGCTGCTGTTGTGCGCCTCGGGTCTGGCGCTGCTCTTCGGCGGCCTGTACTTCCTCGCCCGGCGGGCGCGCGGGGCCCAACAGCCAAAGGAATAGCCCTCAGCGCGGCCAACCGCGATAGTGCCAGCGCATCCACCACACCCGCCAGGCGGCCTCGATTTGGATGCCGAGGGAAAACTTCGAGCGCCCGGCTTTGCGGTCGGGGAAATAGATGGGCACTTCGCGGATGCGCGCGCCTAAGCGATAGGCCAGATACACCATTTCGATTTGGAACGCATACCCTACGGCCGCCACCTGGTCCAGCGGCAACTGCTGCAGCAAGGACGCGCGCCACAGGCGGTAGCCACCGGTGGCATCGCGCACGGGAAGGCCCAGGATGATGCGGGCGTAAAAGTTCCCCCAGCGGGAGAGGGCCTTGCGCCACCAGGGCCAGGCCTGCTCGACGCCCCCGCCGGGCACATAGCGGGAGCCCAAAACCAGGTCGGCGTCGTGCAGCGCGGCGAACATGGCCGGCAAATAGCGGGGCTGGTGCGAAAAGTCCGCGTCCATCTGGCCGATGGTGGCGTAGCCGCGCTCAAAGGCCCAGCGGAAGCCGGCCCGGTAGGCCCGGCCCAGGCCCTGCTTGCCAGGGCGGGTGAGCAGGTGCAAACGCCCGGGGTAGCGTTCGCGCGCCGCCTGGGTCACCCACTGGCCCGTGCCGTCGGGGCTGTTGTCGTCCACCACCAGCACATGGAAGGCCGGCACCTGGTCCAGGGCAAACAAGGCCTCTAACAACGGGGGCAGGTTCTGCCGCTCGTTGTAGGTGGGAATGACGATGATGGCCGGTTCCAAAGAAGAGGCAGGCATGGCAACTCCGAAAAACACGGCGGGGCGGCTGTGCAGTGGCCGCCCCGAGGGAAATGCGTCGGCGAAGGTGCGTTATCCGATGGGCTCCTT